>DASSKS010000161.1:0-5296 GCA_035690245.1 Halococcus sp.
GCGAGGGTTTGCAGACAAGACAGCAATCGTCACGGGAAGCGGACAGGGAATCGGGCGCGCTATCGCCCGCCGACTCGCAGACGAGGGCGCAACCGTGGCCGTCAACGATGTCGAGGAATCGAACGCCACAGAAACGGTCAACCTCATCGAAGACGATGGCGGCGATGCGATGACCGCCGTTGCCGACGTTACTGATTACGAAGATGTTCAGTTGATGGTCGAAGACGTGAGCACAGCACAAGATGGTATTGACATCCACGTGAACAACGCCGGCTGGGATAAAATCGAATGGTTCACCGAACAGGACCCAGAAATCTGGGAGCGCATCATCGACATCAACCTCAAGGGCCAGATGAACTGCGCGCACGTCATCGCCAACCACTTCATCGAATCGGAAACGAACGGAAAAATCGTCAACATCGCCTCGGATGCCGCCCGCGTCGGCAGTTCCGGCGAGGCGGTCTATTCGGGAACCAAAGGCGGCGTGGTCTCGTTTACGAAAACGCTCGCGCGAGAGTTGGCCCGGTATGACATCAACTGTAACGTCGTCGCGCCGGGACCGACCGAAACGCCACTCGTCGAAGAGATGCAAGAATCAGACCTCGGTGGGAAGATTCTGGGGGGGATGGAAAATCAGGTTCCCCTCGGTCGGATGGCCCAGCCCGAAGACATCGCGGGCGGCGTCGCGTTTCTTGCGAGCGCGGATGCGGATTTCATCACCGGCCAAGTATTGAGTGTTAGCGGCGGCCTGACGATGTCCGATTAGTAGGGGAGATACTCGCTCCCGAAGGTTTCCCGCGCCATAATCAACTTCTGGACGTGTGGAGTTCCGTCACCGATTTCGAGGCCGATGGTGTCGCGTAGGCGTTTCTCGATGCCGAAGTCACGCGAGTAGCCGTAGTGGCCGTGCAACACGAGACACTCGTGGATGGTGCGCGTGCTGACCTGCGGAGCGTACCACTTCACCATCGCGGCGTCTTTCGTATGCGGTTTTCCCTCGCCCGCGCGCCAGAGGGCTTCGTAGGCTTTGAGCCGGGCGGCATCGAGGTGTGTCTCCAGTTCTGCCATCTGGAACTGCGGGCCTTCGTATCCGGCCAGTGGCTTGCCGAACGCCTCGCGCTCGGTGAGGTATTGCTGCGTTTCTTCGAGCGTCTGGCGGGCGGCACCGAGGCAGTAGAGACCGATCCATGCGCGGGAGGTATCGAACGTCTCCATCGCCATCGAGAATCCGTTGTCGCCCACCGTCGCCTCATCAGGAACTCGAACCCCATCGAATCGAAGTTGTCCCCACCCGCTCACTTCACACCCCATCGCCGGATATGCGGATACCTCGACGGCATCGTCGTCAGTCGGAATCAGAAATGCCCGGATGTCACCAGTCGCCGTCTCGCGGGCATAGACGAGACAGTAATCCGCGGTCGTCGCACCAGTGATAGCTGTTTTCTCGCCCGTGAGAACCCATTCATCACTTTTGCGTTCGGCTCTGGTTTCGATGGCTTGGGCGTCAGAGCCGTGGTCTGGTTCCGTCAGGCCGAACGCGAGGTGGACATCGCCCACGACGTTTGCCGCCGCAATCTCGCGCTGGTGCTCGTTACCGTGTTCGGCCAGAAGGTGATTGACGAGATTCTCGGCCAGTATCAGAGTAGTGAGTCCGACATCACCACGGCCCAGTTCCTCGTAGACGATACCGGCGGTGAGCGAGTCCAGCCCTTCGCCGCCGATCTCCTCCGGGATGGTCATCCCGAGAACCCCGAGATCCGCAAACGCCGCCCAGATTTCCTGCGGGAAGTGTTCGTCATCGTCCCAGCCGAGCGATTCGCCGATAATCCGGTCTGTGACGAATTCGCGGAGTTGTGTCCGGTAGAGCCGCTGTGTCTGTGAGAGCGCGAAATCCATACCGAATACTCCCGAGTTCGATACTTAGCTCTTTCTCGGGGGCTGCATTCAGTATGCGAGCGATTTCAGTTACTGGTGGATTGGGTCGTGTTGGCCGTTCCGTTCAGACTGCCGTGGGTGGTGATGTAGGCGGTATCGACGACGATGCTGCCGTGTCTGGCATCGATGCTTCCGTTTCCATTGACGGTTCCGCTTTTGGTGTATGGGCCGTCCTTCAGGGAGTCCGTGGCAAGGAAATTGAACATCCGATTGCCGTTGGTTTCGCGGTGGGGAACGGCGCTCAGCGTCTGGCTCTTTTGCAATCGTTCCACAGTGAAGTTGCCGCCGGGAGCCTCGAACAGCCCAACTGGAACGTTCTTGTGCATACCCGGTTTGAGATAGTCGGAGACGCCAACGACGGTTCCCACTGGGTTGTTCTCATCCTTTTTCACGTCGTGGATGGCGACGTAGCCACCATTGGGGAGATACACTGACTGAACGGTGACGGCCGTTCCGTTGGTTGTCTGACTGTTGAAGACCACGGTGGCCGTATTCTGGTGTGCGGTCGTCGTCGCCTCACCGGCTTGTTCGATGCCACCAGTACAGCCAGCGAACAGGAGAGCCAGTACGACGAAACCGACGACGAGCGCTCGATTCGACGGACGTTCGATGATACTCCGTAGGTTGAATTTCATGCTTGTAACGCCGGAATTCGTTCATCGTTGGGGACGGCGGGACTGAATCCTTTGGCTTTCGATTGCAAGCCACCTCCCGACACCGCCACCAGTCCGAACTCCCCTGCCTTTGACGTGCCCTACCCCCATGCAGTACCTATGGCTACACAACAGAACGCGACCACACAAACGAAGACCGCCCCCGGTCCGTGGATTCGGTCGCTGTTCACGTTCGGCCCTGAACTACTCCGGCGCGACCCGGTCGATGTCGCGGTCGATTTGCGCGAACACTACGGTCATGTCGTACGAATTCCGCCCATCTATCCGGGACTCGACCGCCCGGCCTACGTGGTAACTCACCCCGATGACGTACAGTACATCCTTCAAACTCATCACAACGAATTCGACGGACTCGGTATTCAGGGGAGCGCGGACTTCGCCGCCGCCGTCGAGGGAAGTATTCTGGGTCCGCCCGAGAACGACGACCCGGAGTGGTGGAAGCAACGACTCCGACAGCTCGCCCCCGAATTCAACGAACACGCAGCCGTCGGGGGCGTTCGCGCGCTCGCACGGGAGACCTCCACGACGCTTGCCGAATACGCGAACGAACAGTCGGATGCTGCACAGCCCGCAACGCTCAAACGAGTTTTCGGGAACCGACCCGACCCGGCGGCAGTGCTAGCGAATACTGGAGAGATTCGTCTGCTGCCGCTTGCGAGTCGATTGAGCATCCGCCTCATCGGCGTGTCGCTGTTCGGCCCGGATGTCCGCGCCCACGAAGCCGCCGTGATTCGGGCCGTGGCTCGACTCCGCCGGGCGTTCAAACGCCGAACGTTCGGGGTCGTAACTGGTGCCATCTCACGACGCCTTCCCGACTGGGTTTCGTCGTCGTTCTCGACACCGCTCCGCGTGCTTCGGGGTGGGACAACCAAACCGCCCGACCCGCTCGGAACGCTGCACGAGGTTGCGGACGCGATGGTCGCCCGCCGCGAGCGCGCTCCATGGATATTCGACGACGCGGTGACGACGTGGCTGACACGACCGGACTCTGTAACTGGTGCGACGCTCACTCCGAAGAACGCCCGCGACGAAATCGTCGGTCTCCTGATTGCGGGTTTTGCTACTGTTAGCGCCGCGTTGACGTGGGCGATATATCTCGTTGCGACCCACCCGGAAATCCAAAATCGAATGTATGAGGAAACCCGCTCGTCTCGCCTGTTCGGGCCGCTCAGTACTGCAAGCACCGATTCCGTCTGGACGCCGACGCATACCGAACTGCGAGCAGAATTTTCACTCATCCATCGCGTCTTTCAGGAGGTCCTCAGACTCTATCCGACGCTTCCGGTGTTCGGTCGGTCGGCCTGTGAGGGAGTTTCACTTGGTGGGTACGCTATCGAGGATGGTGCTCCCGTGTTCGTCAGTCCCTACGTCACCCACCGCGACCCCGAGTTCTGGGAGAACCCCACGAAGTTCGACCCCGACCGCTTTCTCCCCAGTCGAAGCCGTGACCGCCCCGAGTTCGCGTATTATCCATTTAGCGCCGGTCCGAACGGCTGTCTCGGTCGGGAAATCGCTACAACAGAGGCCGTGGTGGCGCTCGCCACCCTCTTTCGGGAATACCGTGTCGAACTCACGGATAACGGGAGCGTCGGCATGGATTCGGCTATCAATCTCCAGCCAGACCGCGACATCCACGTCCGTCTCTTTCCTCGGTCTCCGTAGTATTCCAGCAGGGTGTATCACTGTCGTTTTACTGCCCTGCGTGTTATCCTCCCGAATGACCGATGGCAATGGTTGGCGAACGGATCGGTGCGTTCGTGCGAGCGGATGGGATACTCGTCCAGTATCTAGTACTGTTCTCTCATCCGTGCTGATTTCAGCCAGAAGAACGCCGGATACCAACCTTCCTGAGAAGTAATGACGACATCGTCTACCGAGACTGATACCGACTACGCCGACCGAGCACACGAGATACTCGGATTCTCGCGGTGGTGGCAGGTCGTCGCCGCGGCGGTGATGATGGGACTCGTTAGCCCGTATCAGTACGTCTGGTCGTCAATCGAGGGACCGATAGCCACAGACCTCTCCATTCCGCTGCCGGCACTCGGACTCGTTTTCACCTTGTTTGTACTCTTTCAATCGCTTTCACAGTTTCCCGTCGGGTGGTGGCGCGACCGACACGGCCCGCGCACGATTAGCCTCGCTGCCGGTGTGCTCGCCTGCGGTGGTTATCTCGGACTCGCCTACGCCACTGACCTCTGGCAGCTATACCTGCTCTACTCGCTCGGCGCGATAGGCGTCGGCATCGTTTATACTGTGGCTGTCAACACGGCACTTAAGTGGTTTCCAGACAGGAGGGGCCTCACAACTGGTGTGGGCACGATGGCTTTTGCCGCCGGGAGCGCGCTGTTCATCCCCTATGTTCGGGCGAATTCGACAGTTGCAGCCTATTCGAGCGTGCTTCGGAACATGGGCATCCTCATCGGAATTGGGGTACTTGTCGGCGCAGTCGTCCTTCGTGACCCACCCGACGGCTGGCTCTCGGATACACCCGCCGACGCAGACCCGGATGCTGCGGACGATTCGACGGGAGAAACCGGTCCCGAATACACGTGGCGCGAGATGATACGCACGTGGCAGTACTGGGATTTACTTATCATGTTCGTGTTCGTGAACGCGGCGGGATTGATGCTGACGGCGAAAGTAGTCTCGTTCGCCCAGCAGTTCGGTCTCGCGGCGGTCGTTGC
>DASSKS010000162.1:0-2505 GCA_035690245.1 Halococcus sp.
TTTGGGCGAGCGCACCGCGCGCTCACTGGGAATGTCCGTCGAACGAGTGCGCTTTTTGCTTTCGGGGGTGGCGATTCTCGCGGCGGCGGCGAGCGTCGCGGTCGCAGGCATCGTCGGTTTTGTTGGACTCATCGTTCCGCACATGGTGCGCACCGTCGTCGGTAGCGACTACAAACGCCTCGTGGTCGGCTGTGTCTTTGCGGGTCCCGCTCTCGTAGTTACTGCCGACGTGGGCGCGCGACTCGCGTTTCAGGTGCTGTTCGGCGTGCCAACCCAGATGCCCGTCGGTATCGTCACTGGCCTGATTGGCGGGCCGTACTTCCTCTATCTCATGCGCAAGCAAGGTTCCCTCGGCGAAATTTGATCGAATTTCAGAGATCCCCGCGGAGGATGATCTCGTCGTCGGCAACGGTCGCTATCTGCTCCGCATCGAGTGGGTGTGTCTCCTGTTCTCCAGTCTCCCAGCCGAGTTTCGCGCCGAACTCCTCGACGATACTCGGGTCAGGATTCACGTAGGCCGTGCCGTTCTCGACGGATGCAACGATTCCAATCCGTCGCTTCTCGGCGTTGAACACCGAGACGCCTTCGTGTTCTTCGGTGATTTCTGTGGACATCGCCGCAGCTACGGGTTGCACGGACTAATATCCTGATGTGCTCACCGCGCTGATTCTACCCCACCGTTGAGCGTAAAGACCCGGTTCTTGAACTGCATGGAGTTGGGTCTATCTTTTCCGTAACAGAAACGCTTATCTGTTTTAGGGCTGCCTAAATAGATATGGTGAATCCGGCTGTCTCTCGCTTCGAGGGTATGCACATCACGTTCGAGAGCCGTCGGGACAACACAGGAGGAAAAATCTGATGGACGATAGCGACGACAATCCCGTGCCGGACGGCGGAACGCTCGTGAGAACGAACGACTCACCGACACTGATAGGTGAGAACGAGCGGGATGGAACGATGTTTGGGGACCACGATGTCGTCGGCGAGGAGTTGGTGCTCGGGTATTCGGACGGCGAACAGCCAGTCATCGACGGCGAATCGCTGGCGATTCCATCGGGCTGTGTGACGGCACTCGTGGGTCCAAATGGCTCGGGAAAGAGCACGCTCCTGCGGGGGCTTGCCCATCAACACGAACCCGAAGCGGGTGTCATCAGACTCGATGGGCGGGACATCCAGTCGCTCGGGAGCAAAGAACTCGCCCGGAAACTCGGGTTGCTCTCCCAGGAGAACGTCTCGCCGTCGAGCCTCACCGTCTCTGACCTCGCCATGCATGGACGCTATCCCTATCGTGGGGTTTTCGATACACACACCGACGAAGACGAGGCGGCGGTCGAGCGCGCGCTCTCGCTGGCCGGCGTTTCCCACCTCCGCGACCGAGAAATCGGAAGCCTGAGCGGCGGACAGAAACAGCTCGCGTGGATTGGGATGGTGCTCGCCCAAGACACCGATGTATTACTCCTCGACGAGCCGACCACCTTTCTCGACCTCCATCACCAACTCGAAGTGATGGACATCGTGGCGGCGCTGAAGGCAGACAGCGAGGTAACTGTTGTACTCGTCCTCCACGACATCAATCAGGCTGCTCGGTATGCGGATTATATGCTCGCACTCGACGATGGTGAAATCTATGCGCGCGGCCCTCCAGACGAAATAGTCTCAGAAGAACTTCTGCGTGAGGTGTTCGGGGTTTCTGCGACCGTCGAATGGACCGAACACGGCCCGCAGATTACGCCCCACCGTGCGGTACACGACTAGCGCGACACGGGACGGTTTTTATTCCCGGCCACGGTGAAGGAGTCATGCACGTCAGCACTGCCGTCGTCGAAACACTCGGGGACAACGGTATCGACACCGTTTTCGGAATTCCCGGAAAGCAATCGCTGCCGCTGAACGACGAAATCGACAGAACAGACGAGATTCGATACGTCGTCGCGCGCCACGAAACCGCCGTCTCCCATCAGGCGTGGGGGTTCGCCGAGACGAGCGGGCGACCCGCGGCCACCATCGTGATTCCCGGTCCCGGCGACATGAACGCGATGAACGGGCTGCGAAACGCCCAAAACGACTGTACGCCGCTGCTCCACATCGCAATCGAGACCGAACCCGAACTGCGTGGTGGAGACGCCATCCACGAGACACCTCCTGACACCTACGACAACGTCGTGAAGGAGAACATCCTCGTTGAAACCCCCGAAGCGACCGCTGTCGAGGTCGAGCGGGCGATTGCGTGTGCGACCACACCGCCGAAAGGCCCAGTCAGAATCGGGATTCCGAAGAATTTCCTCAAACAAGACGTGTCACTGGCGACTGCTGGCGAGTTCGACCATACGCTCACCCAACCCGACGAAGGTATCACGGACGCGGCTTCGGTGCTCACGGAAGCGACGAAGCCAATCATCATTGCTGGTGGTGGCATCAGAACAGCCCAAGCATCCGCCGAACTCCAGTCTGTTGTCGAGCGCTTGCAGGCCCCAGTCGTGACGACCTACAAAGGGAAGGGCGTCA
>DASSKS010000163.1:0-8701 GCA_035690245.1 Halococcus sp.
TTCGGGAAGCAGGCTACGAATCCGTCCAGGAGGTCCGTGAGGCCGAGCAGGACGCACTCACCGAGATTGACGGCATCGGCGAGTGCCGCGCCGCGCAGATCATCGAGAGCGCGACTGCCGTTCTCAACAGTGACCAGCAGGACACTCGCGCGGTCGCTGACGGCGGGACTCCCCAGAGTACCGATGCGAACGGCGAAGGAGGTGGGGAGTAGTGGTGCAGTTTCACGACCACTATTGTAGCCATCCGCGCACGGTTGAGGGACGGACGGTCGCCGTCGAGGAGGGCGTGACCTACGAGATTTTCAAATACGTCTTTGGAAGTTTCGAGACCATTCGGCTCATCGCGTTCCCGACCGCCGAATCGGTCCATCTGTGCGCCAAGACGGAATCGGATACTGCCGCGTCACTCGGTCTCTGCGACCGTCAGCAGGCGCTGATGTTCCATCCCGATGACGGCGGGCTTGAAATCAATAATCAGGAAGTGGTCGGGCTGAAGCTCCCGCTCCGCGCGTTCGCGCGCATCCAGCACGACATCGCGGCGCTGTTGCCCGACGACTGCCCGCTTGAGGGAACCCCCGCACGCCTCTCACACGCTGAGATAGACACGGAAGCAACCGAGGAGACCGATGACCGAAATGAAAGAGAACCACACCAATGAGTCACGACGATAACGATACCGACACGAGAATCGACCCATTCGATACCGACGAATCGAACTTCAATATCGCCGTCATGGGAAAGATAGGGAGCGGGACAACCGTCATCGACCCGAAAGGCGAGGGCGGCATCGAGTGCCCGCTAGGGGACCATCCAGCAGCGAACGAGACGGCTTCGGACTCTCCCGAAGACGACGATGAGCGGCAGATGAGAGGTGATGGCGCATGACTGACCCAGTAGCTGAGAAGTTCGAGAAAACCCGTCTCTGGACGTTGCTAAATGAGCCGGACATACTTGGCCTCTCGCCGTTCCAGTGGATTCTTGCGCTCTATCCCTCTTTCGCATGGACAGTGCTCGCCCCCGCTGACCTCGGAACGGGACTTATTCCGACAGCAATAGGGACGGTGCTTCTTGCGGGCTTCTTTTACGCCGCCTGTCGCCGTGCGACCGCGAAGGAACGGCTACGTGATATGGCGAAACTCGATGGAGGAGAGTCGTCATGAGCGGGCGCTTGGCTAACGCGACGGCGACCATCCGGCCGTTGCCGAGAGCGGCCGCGACATATCCATAGTGGCGCTCTGGCCGCCTCGTCGCGCGATTCTCGTTGCTGGAATTGTGGCTGTCTCGATCTGCGTGCTCATCGGGACCAGCCTCGCCACGGTCGCGCTCGTCGGCGGGACAGTGCTTGCACCGTTCTTCATGGGCCACGTCGAGCGGAAAATGCACCCAGCACCACGACGGAGCAGCGAGCGCGGAGCAGAACATAGCACCGAAAATCACACGCACAGTACGACCACGACCACTACGGAGGACTAACCAATGTTCAGTCGCAACAAACGCTACACGGCCGCACAGCTAAACGAACCCGAGACCACCGAACAGGCACCGGCGGACCTCTCAGGGACGCTCCTGCGTGTCCAACCTCACCCTGAGAACAACGGGATTCACGACGCCGCGGGACTGCTCCAAGCACTGTACGACCCCCAACAGGACGCGCTCGGTCGGAACACCAGCCGACCCTGTTCGTTCGAACTCTGGTTCAACGAAGGTGCCATCACGTTCTACCTCTACGCACCCAGCGAGAGGGCCGCCGAGAAATACAAACGCCGAGTGGCGAACGCATACAATAATACGGCAGTCACACGAGTTGACGCCGGAGAACGCGCGTTTCCCGTAGTCGAGGAAGATGATTACGTGGCTGGCAGTGAGATGTACCCCGAGAAGGGCGGGCGCACCGGGAAATATTATCCCATCCGACACTTCCGCGACGATCAGGGCTTCGACAAGGACCCCTACGGGCAAATCACCTCTGCACTGCTTTCGACCGAGGAGAGCAAGGTAGTCGTCCAAGTATTGTTCAAGCCCGCGCCACGAGATTGGACCGATGGCGGATTCACTTCGGCGGGCGTGGACGACGTCGCCGAGACGCTTCGCGCCGACGACGTGGTATGGGACCCAATACCCCGCGACCGCGATGCCACCAAGAAAGACATCGAATCCGCGAAGGTGGTCGAACGTCAGCGTAACGCTCAAGCGTTCCACACCAACATCCGCGTGGTCGCTATCTCCCCCGAGAAGGGCGAGGCCGAGGCTCGCGCGAAGGACCTCGGCGGGATGTTTTCGAGCTACTACAACGCGACGACCGAGCAGGGGTTAGTCCAAGAGTCGGTTCGTGGATGGCCGAGTGGCCGCCGCGCGAAGAAACTCCGTGACCACCTCAGCCGGATGCAACGCCGCGAGTACGCGAACGCTGAGATGGTGCTGACGGTAGACGAACTCGCCGGGATCGCTCATATCCCGAACGGTAGCGAAAAAGATGGGATTAGCACGCCCCGAATCAATTGGCGACATACCCGGCGCGGGTCACAAGTCGATGCGGGGACCGAACGCCACGACGAGAGCGACGAAGACGGTGATACCGCTGGCAGTGCTGCCGCAGCGGGAGACGATTAGCAGAACCTGAACGCGCGTATCGCCTACGTAACCAACAGTTGACGCTCGTACCGACGAAACACACCAATCCTTATCCATCAACCAATGTCAATGTTCGACGGTATCCTGAACCGAGACGCACCGACCGACACGGACGCAGACACGCCCGACGTTGATCCCGAGGAGATTCACGAAACGGCCAGCATCCTCGGCGAACAATATCCCATCACGGAGACGAGCTATGACCGAGTGAGCAACTTCCGATCCGATAGCGTGAAAGTCACTGCCGACACCGAGACGGAAGGACTAGTCGCCGGTTCAGATGTCCGCAAACTGTTCGAGACCGCGCGCAATCGGCCCCGGCAAGCACTCTGGATCGGCTACGATAACGACCCGCAAGAGGGGTTTGTTGAGGGCGGCATTCCCTTCGAAAACCTACGGCGGCACATCTGGATCGCTGGTGTTAGCGGGGCGGGCAAAACCACCGAGTACCTGAATATTGAAACCCAGTTGGCCTACGGCGGTCACGGGTTCGTCTACTTCGACCCTAAGGGCCGCGACAGTCGCCAACTTCTGCGGATGCTCCCCGAGGACCGACTGGACGACGTAATCTGGATTGAACCCGGTGGCACGGGCGGCTACGACAAGGAAATCGGCATTAACTTTCTCGAACTTCCCGAAACCAACAGCGAAGAACAGCGCGAAAACGAGGTCGAGAATCGGGTTGACAACCTGAAAGCCATCTTCGAGACGGAGGGCTACATCAACATCGAAACCATCACCGAGTCGATGGGCCGCGCGATGCTCAAATCTGACACGGACTATTCGATTATCGACCTCTATTTCATCCTCTTGAACCAACAGCGCCGCGAGGAATTCGCCGAGACCGTCGAGGACCCCTACATCCGCGAGTTCTGCTACGAGATTGCCGACATGGACGACGACACGATACGCCCAATTCTCAAACGCATCACCTCGTGGGTCCAGAACGCGGTCATCCGTCGCATCATCGCCTGCCGTGAGAGTACCATCAACTTCCGCGAGATTATCGAAGAAGACAAAATCGTGGTCGTGCGGACGCCGACGACGAGCAACGATATTAAGAAACTCATCACACTCGGCGTGATGCGAAACATTTGGTCGGCAGCACAACGTCGGTCTTACGAAACCGATGACGACCCTAAACCCTACTTCGTCATCTGTGACGAGTTTGACGACATCGCTTCGCCGAGTCTCGATATGGAGTCAATGCTTGCCCGCGCCCGGTCGATGTGGCTTGGGGTGATGATTGCCTGCCAGTACCCTGACCAACTCGATGAGAAGACACTGACGCCGATAAAGAACAACTGCGATAATCTCGTATCGTTCAAGGCCAACGACGGCGACGACGCCCGGATTCTCATGAAGCGGTTTCGAGGCTACGATGCGGACGACCTGATCGAGACCGACGACTACGAGGTGTGGACGAAGCTCCCCATCCCCGACTCAGGCCGCCACTCCCCGCCAGTGAAACTCAATACGTTCGCGCCGTATCCACCGTTGCGCGACGAGGACGCCATAGACGAGATTATCGAAGACAGTCTTGACCGCTACGGCGCGGAACCGCTCTCTGACGCAGAAATCCAGCGCGAACTGAAATTCGGCACTCTCGGCGAAGTGACCAACCCCGAGCACATCGACCCCGATAACATCCCACCCAAACGGTTGATCGAATGCGTGTTCGTCGCCGCAGTGAACGCGAGTGATGATGACGACGGGACCGAGGCAATCAGCAATGAGCAGGTCCACGAGGAATTTGAGCGGCGAACCGGCGTTGAGATGACCCAAGCGAAGTTCTCTAGCGCGCTGGAGGAGTTGTACGACGAAGAACTTGAGCAAGTTCGTGAGGGAGAGGCGAAGGTCCGTGTATCCGACGCCGGATACACCAAACTCTTTCAGCAGGACACCGGAGACGCTGAGAACGCGGGCGGTCCCGAGCATCGGTACATCCTCCGCGAGTGCTTCAAAACGTTTCTCGGACTCGGCGCATACGCTTATCTTCCCTCACAGGGCGGTGAGGAGCTACCCGACGGCGTAGCCGACCTCCCTATCAACCCACTCGCCGAAGCTGAGACTGACGCGGAGTACCAGCAACTCAAAGCTACTTGTAAGGAGGAGTACGGCCCACTTTACAAGCTATCCGACGGCAAGGACATCGCCATCGAAGCCGAGACAACGACACTGAAAAAACCGAAGCAGACGCTCACGAACCTCCGCAAAGCCGTCGAGCAGGGCAAGAAATGCGTCTTCGCGTGCAAGGACGGCAGCTACGACGAGAGCGACTTTGACGACCCCAACGACGTTCCCCACCATACGAGCCTGTTCCAGTATTGGGGCCGCCGAGGTGAGAACGTGATTTTCGATACCAGCGGGCGCGGGGCGAGCGTCACGACTGACTACTCGGAACTCACGTTCGTCAGCGAGACCATCAAAGCCACGCCGGACGAAGACGATGATGAAGACGACGAGGACGAACTAGCACCGGGACGTATCTTCTACAATCGTGGCCGCGAGTTGTATATCGAACCCGACGTAGGCGCACTCCGTCGGAAAGCATCAAAGAGTATGCAGTGGCGCGAGCGTTCGACCGGCGAGGCAGCCACGGACACCGAGATCGTCATGGAAGAGAAAACCAGCAACGGGTCGATTCGAGCACGCTTCGAGAGCGCCGAGGCCATCTTTGATGCCGACAGAGAAGACTTCCCCGCGTACTACGAGAAGACCGACGAAGGGTACGAGGTCTACGCGAACGGCGCGCAGGGTGTCTACGACACCAAAGACGCGATGACAAACGATTTCAAGGTGATCCGCGAGCCATTCATCCCAAAACGCGAATTCGTTGATTCATCGGGCAACACCCGTCTTCCGACCGAGGATGATTTCGTATTCATCATCTACCCCGACGACAACAACGACGAGTATGACGAGCCGATGATTTACGAGCACGGAGAGATTCATCCGCTCGTTTCCGACGACAACACCAATGATACCGGGAGCACATCGGCGACCAAGAGCACGGACACGGACGAAAACGAAGACGGACACGAAGATGGTGCTGAGGACAAGGGCACATCACAGCAGACGGCAAAGAACACTGGGAGTAGTTCTGAGAGCGCCAGTGACGAACAAGTGGAGAGCACCGAAGCCGACCAACAGAGTCAGACAGCAGACGAGTGCCGCCCGAGCGACGACGCTGATGCGACGGCGGACTCAGACCCATCCGACGACGCAGCGGAACACAACGACAGCGAGAGTGAGCAGGGCACCGAGAACAGTGAGGAGGTCGCAGCTGAGAACGACGACTACAGAAAATACGACCTTCGATAGACGCTATAAGAGTGGCAAGAGAATCCATACTCTAATCTGTCTACTCTACGGCGGCTGTCAGAAACGCTGTGTAAGATGCAGGGCACGTATTCAGCGCTAGAACCGGAAGTAAAACTGAACCAGTAGGTGGGACTATTCTGTCCAATGCTATTGAAAAGACCTACGTCTACAACAAAAATTATATTTCAGGCATCTCACGTCCAGAGTATGCCTCCTTCAGATGACTCGCTCACAGAAGAAGAGGTCAACGAGTATTTCACAGACGAACGTCAGAAGGCTTGGGCGATCTTGGCTTCCATGAAGAGGTCGCTCAGCTACCGGAGTTTCCTCATCCGACATACGAACAATACATACAATGAAATCAAAGCAGGTGAGATAGATTTCGAAGATGATCCGGGTGTTCTACAGGAGCGGAATATTCTTCGAACGCTCAGCGTCAACATAATATCGGAAACTTATAACATTCTGGAAGGTTTGGCAGCAATCAGTATGAATCCAGAGTCCGCTCCAGAGGAGCGAGCGTACCAGTTGCTGACATACCGTGGTCCCGAAATTCACGACTTCTACGGCTCTTACGATGAGGACACCGACTTGGAGTACTTCCAATCGATAATGGCGTACCCGAGTATCGGCGATCTTAATATCGATTCCTCTGATGAGGCATACTACAAAGAGGTGATGGAGGGCTCTGCTGCCGCCTACAAGGACTTTTACCTCGTTGCGAAGGAAGCGCGCGACCTAATCCAGAAGAGCCGACACAAGTTTACCCACGGATTTCTCCTAGCCTTGATCGATATAGCTAGGAGACGAGGGGGAGGCCAGACATATCCGCCTGGATGTGATGATATGTTGATGACGTATATCCAAGACGACGATGAGACTGTGGTCACAGGGTTACTGACGGGGGAGAGACCCCACGAGGCATATCTATCAGTGGCGAGGAACGCAGCCGCAGTCCAACAGGATGTAATCTACCAACTGATGAAGCAGATGCGGAACCTTGGCGAACCAGTATACCCGGAGATCATGTTCGGTGGAGATCACACCCCCCAATCGAGAGCCCAGCTCGGAACTTTCGTACTCCCTTGTGGATATCGACACGGAGATATCCGTGGAACTGGATGATGAGGACTTGGAACCACAACTTGAGTTCTTTGAGAACGTAGACGAGCTAACTGAGCAATATGGACAACCAGATATTCGCGCCGAGGATTGAGCAGCTAAACAAAATCAGGAACGTCCTAATCGTCTTCTCCATCTCGGCTGCCTGTTTGTATTTCCACCATTGCGATAGATATTGGACACTTACCGATTTGGATACTGTAGTTCTTTTCAACAGAGTGAAATCTCAGATTTGGCCATTCTCCCGAGGGTTAACCCCAGCTATCTACAACGTCTGTTAATGATGTCCTGCTGAATCCGCCCTCTGTATCTTGCACGCCGATTTCAATAAGTCGCCGGTCCGTAATATTGGAATGTGAAGACTTCCGCTAATCCCTATACTCGTCACCGTCTTGCTCTTGTTCTTCAGCCCACTCGCTGTACCCGCCGTCGTCGCGCTCGTTGAGATAGTCTCGGAAGCGTTTCATGCTCCGGTAGAGCGCTTCGAGTCTCCTATCAAGGTCGTCAATTTGGTCTTCGAGGTTGCCGACAGCATCTCTCTCACTGTCGTCCAGTTCGGTGTCCAGGCGGTCTAATCGTGATTCAATCCGTGTCACCCGCCCGTTGAACTCTTCGACGGCATCACCGATACTGGTTGATTCTCCCCGATGTTCAAGCACAGTCTCGGCTACGGTTTCACCGTGTGGTGTGAGCGATGCTACTTTGGGGAGCAGCTTGTTCCCCTCGGCATCTGGTTGTGTGAGATCGACCAACCCCCGCGGCGCGAGCTTGTTGTTGTAGCGGTAGTTGATTGGGTTGTTGTCATCAATCCCTGTGAGCGCGCGAAGTTCTGTCGTGTTTGCCGACCCCCCATTTTCGAGAAGTGCTCGGAGGATTTCCTGAGATTTCCAGTCCAATTCCTGTATCACCACCCGTGGGTCGGTCTCGGTTCCGGCCTCACTCTCGCTCATAACCACCTATCAGTGAACCATGTAGATAAATCTTGGTTATTGAAGAAAGTTATTGAATTTCACTGGACTGGATTTCAATGGGTGAATTTGGCCGGTAATTCAACGATATTCAATAGGGAAACTCCCGGCGCGTCCATTACTCTTCCCTCTCATCACGGTGCATTGGAATCTCGACCCCCCAAGAAAAACGAAACAGAAAGCAGGCCAACAGTATATCAAAAAGGAGAAAGATGAGGCAAAAGAGAGCAGTGGGGATTCAGGTCAGCACTAGCAGAACTGGGATTCAAGTGAGCGATGACACCGGGGATTCAGCCAAGCGATAGCAGTGGGGATTCAGGAGAAGGTGAGTGGCGACACTGGAGATTCAGGCCAGCACTAGGAGTCCTGGATTCTCGTCGAGCGACGAGTTCCGAGTGCCGAGCGAAACAGCAGTGGGGATTCAACTGAGTGTAGCGATACTGGGGATTCAGTTTTCACCGAGCGACAGTCAGGCTGGGGCCAGGCTGAGCGATAGCAGTCTCGGGGTCAAGCCGAACAGAAAGCAGTGAGCAGGAAGGCTGAGTGAAGACAGGCTGGGGGTCCAGTCCGTAGAAACACCGCACAGGAAAGCAATTATGGGGACACAGTGGGGGGTCAACCGAGCTATACACTGCACAGCAGGGTGGAAGACCGCT
>DASSKS010000164.1:0-2658 GCA_035690245.1 Halococcus sp.
TGATTGATAAACTCGCTCTCACACAATCTGTTGGGGTTCAAGCAAAGGCGACCACCCACCCGCTATCGAAGTGCAGTTTGTCGTCGTGCCGGGTTTCTACCGAACGGTTTCGAGAGCGGTGTCCACGCACTCGTCCGCAGGTCGATACCGCTCACGTCGGTCGTAGATGCGAAGAGCGGTGTCTTTGTTCACGCTGGTTTTGCGTGCGATTTCGCGCACGAGTGGCCGTTCTCGCGGAGTCTGATACACGCGAGCGCGGCTTGGTACTCGTCGGAGTCGCGGTCGGGAACCCAGTAATGGCCGCTATCGTCGTAGGTTAGGCCGAACGGTGGACGCCCGTGGTCGTAACCGCTTTCGACGCGTTCGTCTGTCGCGCGCTTCGAGCGGTCGATTTCCTTTCGCTTCTCTACGTCATCAGTGGTCGCGCGAATCGACTGATGGACGAGCGCCCAGTCGTCGTCCAAATCGACCGCGCGCCCGAGTTCGACCGAGTGGACCGCAACGCCAGCACCGTCAACGTCGAGGAGGAGCCGGAGACGTTCTTTGCGGTCGCGTGAGAGGTTCGGGACGATAACCGTATCCACGCCGCCATCAGCGACGTGCTCGCGGAGCGCAGTGTATTCCGGGCGGTCGGTGTCGAAGCCGGAACTCCGTTTGCCTTCGTCGTAGACTGTGACCAGTTCGGCCCCGCGCTCGCTCGCGTAGTCCTCGACATCCCGGCGCTGCCGGGCAAGGGATTTGCCGTCTTGGGAGAGACGAATGTAACCGACGGCGGTCTCAGATTCAGGGCCGGTTTCAGTTACGGACTCGGTTTCAGTCTTCATCATTGATTACGCGCAACTCGAAGGTGTTGCCGGATTTGACTGACCACTCGAATCGTTTGCCGTCGAGGTCGAAGCCTTCGACAAAGCTGAGGGGGACGGTGGTTTTGTAGTGGCGGTCGCCGGCTCTGTTGATGGCTGTTGTCGGCATCGGTGGTTAGTTCGATAGTGGGTACGGTATTTAGTACTAATGGAGGTGTATCAGAAAGGTGGATTTCCGAGATACGACGCATACCTGCTCCAGTGAGTCCTTTCACGTCGCGTTTTAGACGACCGACGCACGCCAGCTGACCTAATCCGGTTGACGAGCGCTCTCCACGCTGTCTCGTCATCTTCGGTCATCGTCAAATCCACGGGTCAAGCTTCTCATAGCCGCGGAGGTCATTACGGGAAGGATACTGTGAGATAATTTCCTGAATTCCGCTTACGATCTGATCTGGCCGAAGTTCGTTGTCAAAGACGAGGATGATTCCCTCGTGATCGTCATCATCGAGTCCACGGAAGTCAGTAACGTTGCTCGTCACCAGAATGTAATCATGGTCCCGAGCGTAAGGAAGGACATCGGCGAAGTCCTTTGCTCCAAGCCAGAGGGCATCCTTCACAGGCTCCGCCGCGACGCGTTCTCCATCAAGCTGATAGGCTACTTCCGGCTCAATACACTCGTCAATCAAAAACGCCCACCGTGAGACCATTGAGGATTAATTTGGAGGAGTGACACCCGACGGGCGGTTGACCTCGACAGAGTCGTAGGCCTCCTGTCGTTCTGCCCGGAACTGCTTCATCTCGTCGGGGTGATCGTAATAGAACGCGAGGGCGTGATGGACGTCCGCGAGATCAAGATCGAACGTCTCTGCGACACTCTCCGGGCTGTCGCCACGCCCTTTGACCTTATCGAAGATATGTAGGACGGAGATACGTCTTCCAACGATGTGCGGTTCAGACATCAGGTCGCGGGCGATTCGTCCTGTCGTAGTCGCCATCTCTGATGTACTGGTAGTGCCGCTCACGCAATAGCACTTTTGGTCGGTTCGAGAGGAGGGTCTCTCCCTGTCTTAGTTCGTGTGTCGCACGCTTCGAGCGCGCAATATCATTGTTCTCCAATGTATCGGTGATTGTCCGGATCGACTGGTGGTTGAGTTCGACTGCTTCGCCGGTCCCGGCGCACGAACAGTTCTTGCTACTCGTTGGCGAAGACATCGCTGACGTCCTCAGCGAGGTCGCCGGCGTCGATGTGCTGGTAGGCTTTCGCAGTAGTCTGTGGGTCCTCGTGGCGGAGGGCACGCTGGGCGGCGGCAGGGCCGCGCTCGCGGTAGAGGATATCGCCGACACCGCGGCGCGCGCCGTGGGGCTGGAGGTACTCGACCGGCCCATCGGGATCGATCCCTGCCTCCTCGCATAGGTCGCCGAGAATCCGACGTACGCTCCGGGTGGTGAGATTCGGCGGCGCGATTACGTGTTCACGCAGAAGCGCCTCGACAGCGTTCTCTTCGAGAAGCGTTTCGACCTCTTCGCCTGTAATGCCCTGCTCAGGGAGGTGCTCGCGTGCGAGACGGTAGAGTGTGGGTGCGTGTGCGGTGGGGAAGAC
This sequence comes from Halococcus sp., assembly GCA_035690245.1. GTDB lineage: Archaea > Halobacteriota > Halobacteria > Halobacteriales > Halococcaceae > Halococcus. Next base: position 2,407 of record DASSKS010000164.1, read on the forward strand.
CGGCCAGTCCTCGGTAGGTGGGTCTTGGACCCGGCGGTGGCGGTCAAGAGCGTCCCGAGCCTGTCGCGGGAATTGGGCGTCCTGCCACTGTTGGGTTTTCCCGAGGACGCGAAGCGTCCCGCTGTCGAGGTCAACGTCGTTCCAGTGAAGGCCCTGTCGACGCTCATCCTCGGGATCGCGGACGATCTCGCCCACGCGACAGCCTGTGAACGCAAGCGCTCGGACGAGCGCGCGGTCGCGGACTTCGATGGT
>DASSKS010000165.1:0-5548 GCA_035690245.1 Halococcus sp.
GACCCGAAGCGACGTGACTGACGCGCTCGGGGTCGCACTCGATGCCGCCAGTGCAGAGGACTGTGTGCTCGTGTGTGGCTCGCTCTATACCGTTAGAGAGGCCAGAACACGCTGGAGTCGTCTCGACATCCCCAAAGAAATCGACACGCTTGCCGACGCCCGGCGAGCACTCGAAGGTACTCACGTCACCGCGGCGGGAACCTACCGAATGCGGGGAAAAGCCGTCCATTGCGTGCTGAAAAGCCGTGTGCGGCCGAGACAGGCCCAGTACATAAAAGAAGAACTGCTCTCGCTCGGCGGCGAGTGCGCCATCTCGGGACTCAACGACCAAAACGAGGAGTTTCTCAGTATTCTCATGATGGGCACGCTCTCTCAGTTCAAGCGACTCACCGAGAAACTCGGGGGCCAACCGTATGGACTGCCGGCGCTCGCCACCGGGATTCGAGAATCGCTCTCGATTGGGGTCCATAGGAAAAAACGGGGCTATCCGTGGGAGGAGCGCACCGCCGTGATGGGGATTCTCAATGTGACGCCCGATAGCTTTCACGACGGCGGCGAATTCGACAGCACGGAAACCGCTGTTCGGCGGGCCGAGGAGATGGTCGAAGCCGGCGCGGACATCATCGACGTGGGCGGCGAGAGCACGCGCCCCGGTGCGGACCCGATTTCAGCGGACACAGAGCGCGAGCGCGTGGTTCCAGTCATCGAACGCATCGCAAATATGGATTGTCTGCTCTCTATCGACACCCGAAAAGCCGAAGTCGCGCGCGCGGCGCTCGATGCCGGTGTGAACATCATCAACGACGTTTCGGGACTCAGTGACCCCGAAATGCGCTTCGTCGCCGCCGAGTACGACTGTCCACTCATCGTGATGCACAGCATCAACGCCCCAGTAGACCCCGATTCAGCCACCGAGTACGACGACGTGGTCGAGGATACCATCCGCGAACTCCGCGAACTCGTCTTACGCGCAGAACGGGCGGGACTCGACCGCGAGCAAATCGTCATCGACCCCGGAATCGGCTTCGGCAAGAGTAGAAGGGAAAATTTCGAACTGCTCGGACGAGTCGGGGAGTTTCAGGCGCTTTCGTGTCCGATTCTCGTCGGTCACTCCCACAAGTCGATGTTCGACCTCGTGGGAAGCGACGCGGGCGAGCGACTCCCGGCGACGGTGGCGGCGAGCGCTATCGCAGCAGAACGCGGTGCAGATATCGTCCGGGTTCACGACGTAAAAGAGAGCGTCGCAGCCGTACAGGTGAACGAAGCAGCGAGCGCGCCAGATACATTCGGCGAAGACTGAGACGGTTCCGTTGTGATTCGATATTCGAATGGTTGTTCTGTTAACGACCTGTCTAGTAGGCGTTGTCGCTACCAAACAGCCAAAGACTGTTTGTCGATTTTCAACATTCATTGTTTTCTGCTCGGTTGATTTATCGAATGAACGTCCCTCGTTTGAATAGGACAGCGAAACCACCGAGGGCGACGAGACCCAACAGCACTCCAAGGACGCCTTCCCCGGTGATGAGCAAAACCTCTCCAGCGATGACACCCCGTGCATTCGCGTAGATGTCCCCCAAAATCCACGGGTTGAGAACGTTCCAGACGAAGTGAAGAATCACCACGGGCACCACGCTGCTGTTTGAGAGAAAGTAACAATACGCAACGGGAAACGAGAAGGTGAACACGGCGAGCGCCTGAATGACTGTAACGACGAGCGGGTTCCCAACGCCAGTGACTGCGGCCGCTCTGAAGAGAAACGCCGAGTGAAAGAGCGCCCAGACGACGCCAACGGCTGCCGTTGCCCCGAGTCGCCCCCATCTTTCGGTCAAAGCCGGAAGGAGGTATCCGCGCCAGCCCAACTCCTCACCATACGTTATGACGAGATTACTGAGCAAGAAAATGGGCAGTACCACGATTCCCGCCTGCTGGATAACGATCACGATGGCGTTCTCAGGTCCCGGCTGATAGATTCCCAGGCCGGTCGCAAGGGCAATAGCGCTAGCGATACCGATGAACCCCACTGGATAGACGAACGCAAACGTGAGCGAGGAGACCGTCGAACCGCGGAGTGACGAACGAATCGTCCCGACGATGGAATAGCCCTGAATCCGTCGGAGTGCGAGAACGACGAGCGCCGGCGTGAGCATCAGCAGCGTCGTCGTATAGACCGGAATCGAATCAGTGACGGTAAAGAGCGCAATCGACCAACTCACGAGTAACGTCAGCACGACAAATGCACCGAGATACACCGCCGAGGGTGTTCCTCCCTGCCAAGACATTCGTTCAACGGTCATCTGTCTGCTCTCACTCCACACCCATCGAAGAACTCGACACGAACAGTACCGGATTGTCGAAAACGAGGCAGATATTCGGTGTTTTTCGTTTCATTTGCTGAATTCATTATCTGATTGGATTCCTCAGTATGGAACCTATTCTCCGTTGGCAGTAGTAAAACTGTATCGAACGATACGGTCACACACTACACTAACGTTGAATAGCTAACACTCAGATAGTGTTAACAGACGACCATGATATCACATTTGGTCGGCGCAAATCAGTCTTCGTTTGCAGATTCTTCCTCGGTTTCGTTACCTCCTGTCGTCTCGTCTACCCGTTCGTCGTTGGCTTGCTCAGGTGGTCCACGCTCAGCAGCATCCATGCGTTGGGCGGCAGTCACTTGGGTGACTGATGCCGGCGGTGTGGTCGTTGCTGTGGGTGCTGCTGCGATTGCCGTCACCGTTTCTGTCTCAGTCGGTGTCGTCGTGACCGTCGGGGAAGGGGTCGGTGTTTCGGTTTTCGTGGATTGTGCTGTCGCTGTGGCCGTCTCCGCAGCCGTCGCTGTTGAGGGTTGTGTCGTCACCGGGGTTGCAGCGGTCGTCTGCGTTGTGGTCTGTGGTGTGCTCCTCGCGGTCGGTGTGGCCGTCTCCCCCGGTGGTGGCGTGTCGGTCGGTGGAGGGGTCGGTCCCGATGCCGTCGGTGTCGATGCCCCAGTTGCCGTTTGTGTGGTCGTCGCCGTCGGTGTTTCTGTTGTCGTCGTTTTCGTTGTGGTGGCCGTGTCGGTCGGTGTATCGGTTGCTGTGGGTGTGTCACTCGGCGTTGCGGTTGGTGTTGACGTCGCAGTCGGCGTACTTGTTGCTGTGGCAGTCGGCGTTGGTGTCTCGGTCGGCGATGAGGTCGGTGTATCCGGTTCCGTCGTCGGTGTGGCTGTCTGAGTCGTCGGAACTGGCGTATCAGTCGGCGTCGCGGTCGGGGTATCGGTTGGGATTTCCGTCGGCGCACTCTGTGTTTCCGTATCGGTCGCTGACGTACTCTGTCTCGTTGCTGTCGCCGAAGACTCCTGAGCTGTCGTGGTTTCGAATCCCATGCTTGAGACCGCTGTCGCTGATGGCGTGCCGGTAGCGTTGGTCGTATTGGTCGCGTTCGTCGCATTCGTCGTGTTGTTCGAGAGCGGAACACCCGCTCTCGCTCCGGGTTGGCCGACATCGGCAGCCCCCGACGGCCCGAGGTACTCGGTGACTAGAAATCCCACACTAGCCAGTAACACGATGACGACCACGACACCGACCGCCGGAGCAAGCCACTTCTCGACGCCGGACAGTCGTTCCCTGTCGAGCAGCCGTGAGTCAGATTCCAAATCCGATTCCGGTCCCGGGTCGATCACGGTCACTTGCGTTAGGGTGTATCGCCTTATCTGTCTTGTCCGTCGAGTATGGATATGATACTGACTGGTTTCGCGCGAGTATATCGACACGACCGTTCGCAAATTGTTCGAGAACGGCCGAAATCACACGCTCGCCCCATAATCCGAAGGGATTTGTCTTCGTCCGAAGAACTCCATCTATGCCCGCAGACATCGAGCGCTACCTGAATATTCGCAGTGCCTACGGCGCGTCGTTTGCGCCGGAGGGCGAACTCGCCTTTCTGCTCGACACCACCGGAACGCCGCAGGTCTGGACGGTTGAAGAGGCCCACGGGTGGCCCGAACAACGCACCTTCTTCGATGAACGTGTCACGTTCGCCTCGTTCTCACCCGAACGCAACGAACTGATTTTCGGCATGGACGAGGGCGGCAACGAGCGCGCCCAACTCTTTCGCCTCGTGAATGGCGAAGTGACGGCGCTCACCGACGAACCAGACGCCAAACACCGCTGGGGTGGCTGGAGCCACGATGGCGAGCGATTCGCGTTCGCCTCGAATCGACGTGATTCTTCAGTGTTCGATATCTATGTCCAGCACCGCGCGGAGACGGATGCCACACTGGTTCATGAGGGCGATGGCTGGTTCACTGTCTCAGGGTTCTCACCGAGCGACGACCGCTTGCTCGTGAGCGAAGCCCATTCGGGATTCGACCAAGATATCCATGTTCTCGACCTCGATTCGAATGAAATCGAACACGTTACGCCCCACGAGGGCGATGTGCGATACCAGAGCACCGCGTGGGGTCCCGACGGTAACGCACTGTCTGTCGTGACAGACCATGAGTCCGACAGGCTGTATCTCGCGCGTCTCGACCTCGAAACCCACGAACTCGAAAGGGTCGTGGACGACCCGGAGTGGAACGTCGGGGGGTTCGCGCTCGATGAGGAAACCCGCCGAGTGGTCTATGCGCGCAATGTCGATGGCTACACCGACCTCACCGTCGGGCGACTCGCAAGCGAAACCGAAATCGAGGAATTCGCCGCGCCCATGCTCCCCGACGGCGTTGCGGGCGGTATCGAGTTCGACGCCGACGCCGAACGGTTTGCCGTCACGGTAACTGGCCCACGCGAGAACACGAACATTCATGTCGTGGATGTTTCAACCGGCGAGGCAGAACGGTGGACGCAGGCATCGACTGCCGGCTTCTCACGCGAGCACTTCCACGCGCCGGAACTCATCAGATTCGAAACCTTCGACGGGCGTGAGATTCCCACGTTTTTCTCACTTCCAACGGACTCTCGGGAGGGTGAAACCCCTGTTGTCGTTGATATTCACGGCGGTCCCGAGGCACAGCGCCGGCCCTCGTTCAGTCCGGTCACACAGTACCTCCTCGATGCGGGCTATGCGGTCTTCGAACCGAACGTTCGCGGCTCGACAGGCTATGGCAAAGCGTATACGCACCTCGATGACCGCGAAAAACGCATGGATTCGGTCGCAGACATCGAAAGCGGCGTCGAGTGGCTTGCTGGGCACTCGATGGTCGATGCCGACAGGATAGCAGTCATGGGCGGCTCGTATGGCGGATTCATGACGCTCACAGCACTCACCGAGTATCCCGATTTGTGGGCGGCGGGCGTCGATATCGTCGGCATCGCGGATTTCACGACGTTTCTCGAAAACACTGGCTCGTGGCGGCGTGCGTTGCGCGAGGCGGAGTATGGCTCGCTCGAAAATGACCGCGAGTTGTTGGAGTCGATTAGCCCCCTCAATCGCGTCGAGCGCATCGACGCTCCGCTGTTCGTGCTCCACGGCGCGAACGACCCACGAGTGCCCGTCGGTGAGGCAGAACAGATCGCCGACCGACTCAAAGAGCAGGGCGTCCCCGTCGAAAAACTCGTCTTCGAAGACG
>DASSKS010000166.1:0-2067 GCA_035690245.1 Halococcus sp.
GGAGTTCATCCCGAACAACGCACTGCACATCAACGGCCACCTCGTCGGGTATGGCGGCAACAGCGGCGCGTACTACTGGTACGGACCGGGCGCGATGCTTCCACCCGGAAACTACACCGCGACCTTCCGCGTCAACGCCACGAGTACTGGAACGCAGCCAGTCGCCACCCTCGAAGTCGCCACCGGCATCACACCACAGGCGGTTGCGAGCAAAAACGTCAGTGAGACGAACGGCATCGAGAACGTCACCGTTCGGTTTTCGCTCGAACACACCCAGACCAACGTCGAGTTCCGTGCCAAAGAGGCCGGTGGCGAGGGCAGAATCGCCTTCGAAAACGTCACGGTCGAATCAGTTGGCGGACCCACCATTCACCTCAGGCCACAGAACGCATCGACTTGAGAAAACCGATCTCATTCGTCTCTGTGGCCACCCGCGACGATGCCCGCGATGAGAGTGTCATACCCCCGACGAAACCGCTCTGAGAGCGCTTGGTGAGTGATGTCGAGTTTCGTGGCGAGTTCTGCGGCGGTGAGACCGCGCGGGATGTCGTAATACCCTGCCTCGAAGGCGGTAACGAGTGCCTCGTGCTGTTCGTCAGTCAGGTCGAATCGCTCGCCACGCCCCCCATATGTTCCGATGCGTTCGAGTTCGGTCCCACACTCACAGTCTGTGATGACCTCATACGCTCGGGTGAGCGCATCGCGGTCCGTAAGCAGGAGTTCGAACGTCCACTTGTTGTGCTGGCCGCGTGCCGAAAGAATCGTCGCATCCTCTGTGAGCACGCGCCGCACGAACCGGCGCGGCTGTTCACCCCACGTGACCCGAAACAGCCAGCCATCGCGCCGGTCCGTGAGATACGTAACCTCCATGACCGACGGGTCTGCCTGAAGGGTAGCGACGACTTCCTCGCGGGGTTCGTCCGTCCGAATCACGACGAGCGCATCGTCCTCCGGGATGGCGACGGCGGATTCGAGGTCGATACGGACATCGGGAACGTGTTCGAACAGCGTCGCAAACGCGAACCCCTCGGCGGGGAGGGCGACCTGTGCGGTGGTCGCTTCGGCCGTCTCGTGGACGTGCGAACGCACGCCTACCGAATTGACGCCCTCACTCATGGTTTGCCTGCTGTGTCGAATGTACCCCGTTCTCCTCGCGTTATCCTCGCCGTTCGGATGGATGTGTTCTCCGTTCTTTTCGGCGCAAACGTGCGCACATACCGCTTCGTTACCACTCGCCCTCCGCTGCCTCCCTTGCCCATGGGAAATATCGTCACCCGCCGGGGATACAACGTGAGCATGAACACTCATGCCAGTCATACCGGAGAGCAATCGGAATCCGTTTGCTGTTGGTTCCGATCCGATGAAATCCTGCCGCTGGTCTTTCGACCTCGCCTCGCTCGATAGAAAGAGCCGGTGGGGGGATTTGAACCCTCGGCCTAATCCTTACGAAGGATTCGCTCTAGCCAGTCTGAGCTACACCGGCCTACGAGGAGATGACTTCACGACGGGTATAATCGTTGCGAATCGCTACCGGCAAGCCGCCGGCTTCAGTCCGCCCGGAGTCGCACGTCGAGACAGACGTTCAGTTCGTGTGGCGCATACGACCGGACTGTCTGGTGGGTTTCGACGGTGACTTCGTAGCCGTCTGCCGCCGCACGAATGGCTCTCTCGCCCGGCCCATATGGGTCATCCTCGTGCTGGATGTCGTAATAATGAATCACACAGTCGTCGCTTGCGAGACGAACCGCCGTCTCCAGAAATTCGTTGGCGGTGTGGGGGAGGTTCATCACTATCCTCTCGGCCCAATCCTCATACTCGACTTCGCGCACGTCGCCCTCGATGGCGCACACCTGTCCCTCGACATCGTTCCGTCGGGCGTTCTCTCGGAGATACTCGACAGCCACCGGATTTAGGTCAACGGCGACGACGCGCGCGCCGCGTTTGGCGAACGGAATCGTGAACGGACCGACGCCGGCGAACATATCCACGATTTTCTCGTCTCTGCTGACTTGCTCGGCGACACGATGGCGCTCGGTCGCAAGCCGGGGCGAGAAGTACACTTCCGCG
>DASSKS010000167.1:0-6432 GCA_035690245.1 Halococcus sp.
CCGAACCAATCGACTACGAAGTTGCGGGTCCGACGCTGCTTTCGGGGGTGAACAGCGGTGGGAAGACTTCGACACTCGACTTGCTCGCGCTCGTGACGATTCTCGCCCACATGGGTCTGCCTGTGCCCGCAGAGGGGGTGCGAATCGAGCGATACGAGGCGCTTCACTATCAGGCGAAAAGTCAGGGTACGCTCGACGCGGGCGCGTTCGAGGCCACTCTGCAGGAGTTCGCCGGACTCGTTTCGGGAGGGAGTCGGCGGCTAGTGCTCGTGGACGAACTCGAAAGCATCACCGAACCCGGCGCATCGGCGACCATCATTGCCGGAATTTTAGAAGAACTTGCCGGCGAGACAACAGGAGTATTCGTCTCACATCTCGCAGGTGAAATCCGCGACGCCGCAGCTTTTGAAGTTCCCGTGGACGGTATCGAAGCTGTGGGTTTAGAAAACGGCAAACTCGTGGTCGAACGCTCACCGAAAAAGGACTGTCTCGCGCGCTCGACGCCCGAACTCATCGTGGAGAAACTCGCTACCGAGGATGAAGACGAGAACGGTGTGTTCTACGAACGATTGTTGGAGAAGTTTGAGTGAAACCATCAAAAATGTATGTTTTGATAATCAGGTCCTAAATCAAGTATGACAACTGGTTCGTCTGTGATAATTACAGACGATACAGACCGCAAGCCACACCCTCCCCAGCCGATTCCTTCGCTCGCTCAGTCATCCACTGTCAGAGCGAAGTCGTTCGAGAGAGCGAAGCTCTCTCGTGATGTCATCAGAACGCAAAGCGTTCTGATTGCAAGCAAGAAATCTTCGATTTCTTGCACTGACGAAAGACAATTCGTGTCTTTCTATCCACTCTGACAAGCCTGCGCTCGTGGTTCGAAAATCGAAGATTTTCGTCATCACGAAACGGCGAAGCCGTTTCGAACGACTTCGCTCGCGCAGACCACGCACGAGTCGCGCCTTCGGCGTCTGCTCACGGGCCTTCGGCCCGTTCGCACGGCCTGCGGGACCGAAGGTCCCGCACTGCTCCCGCGCGCCACCGCCTCCGATGATGGACGGATTCTGACTGACGGTTTTGAGAACTGCCGAAGGGTTGATGCTCACTCGGAGCGTGGTGAAAGTGATGGCTGAGGACGGAATGCTCTCGTGGGACGAGTCGATTTTCCGTGACGAACACGTCTTCGAAATCGACTACCTCCCAGAAACCTTTCACCACCGCGACAGCCAACTCCAGAGCCTTCAGTACGCCCTCCGCCCCGCGGTTCGCGGCTCACGGCCCCTGAATGCGATGGTTCGCGGGCCGCCCGGTACGGGAAAAACCACGGCAATCCAGAAACTCTTCTCAGAACTCGATGGCCGGCGCGGCGTCCGTACAGTACGGGTAAACTGCCAGGTCGATTCGACGCGGTATGCGGTCTTTTCCCGAATCTTCGAAGCCATCTTCGAGTACGAACCGCCTGCGAGCGGCGTTTCGTTCAAGAGTCTGTTCAAACAGATTACCGACCACCTCACCGACGAGGCGGAAGTTTTGACTGTGTGTCTCGACGACGTGAACTACCTCTTTTATGAAGACGAGGCCTCAGAAACCCTCTATTCACTATTGCGCGCCCACGAGACCCACGCGGGCGCGAAAATCGGCGTCATGCTCGTCTCGTCTGACCTCGACCTCGATGTGATCGCAGAACTCGATGGCCGCGTACAGTCGGTCTTCCGGCCTGAAGAAGTGTTCTTTCCCTCGTATGACGAATCCGCCATCGTGGACATCCTCGGTGAGCGCGTCAAACGGGGCTTTCGTGACGGCGTGCTCGGTCCGACAGTCCTCGACAGGGTAGCCGCGTTGACCGCTGAAACCGGCGACCTGCGGGTCGGCATCGACCTGCTCAGACGGGCGGGATTGAACGCCGAGATGCGCGCGAGCGCCACAGTCGAGAGCGAGGACATCGAGACGGCGTATGAGAAATCCAAACACGTCCACCTCTCGCGGCGCGTGCGCGGGCTGTCAGCGCCGGAGCAAACACTCTTGAGAGTGATTGCAGACCACGATGGCGAGCGCGCGGGCGATGTCTACGAGGCGTTTCACGACAAAACCGACCTCGGCTACACGCGGTATGCAGAACTCATCAACAAACTCGACCACGTGGGACTCATCGACGCGACGTACACGACCGTCGAAGGCCGGGGGCGCTCGCGCGAACTCTCGCTTTCGTACGATGCCGATGCGATTCTCGACCGGCTTGAGTGAGGCTGCTGACGAACGGCGAATTGCTACCTGACGAACCGATACGTCTCGCCTGCCTCCCCGCTCTCTACGAGTTCGATGTCGGAATATCCGTACTCGGTGATATCTTCGGGGAGCGAGCGCGTCGAACTGTATGTCGAGGGGATTTCCATCGGGTCTCGCACATCGATATCGAGGTCCGTGAGTGCCTGTTCTACGTCGTCGCGGTCAAAGGAAATGTCGTCGTCGGTGTCTGCACCCGCGTCGAGTTTGTTCTCGAAGACGCGAACGAGCGTCGCCGGATAGTTCCGCATACCCCGGCGTCGCTCGGCCAGCGCATAACTGTTTTGTCGAGTGGTCGTCGAAATCACTCGTCTTCGAATCCGTCCTCGAATACAAATGTTCCATCGCGCTGGACGACTTCACCATCGACTTCGATGAACGAGTCCGCGGCCATATCGACGATCATGTCCATGTGTATCGCGCTCTCGTTTCTCTCCATGCCTTCGGGAACGCACTCGGCAATCGCATCGCCGAGGGCCATGTGGATGGTGTCGCCCATCTTCTCGTCGAACAGCATATTGTGCGTGAATCGGTCGATGTCGCGGTTCATGCCGATTCCGAGTTCCCCGAGTCGGCGCGCGCCCGCGTCCGTTTCGAGCACCGCAGTCAGCACTTCTTCGTTCTTTGTGGCGCTGTGTTCGATGACTTCGCCATTCTCGAATAGCAGGGATGCGTTCTGAATCTCCCGTCCGTGCCGAACCAGTGGCTTGTCGAAGACGACTTCGCCCTTGACGCTATCGGGCACGGGTACAGTAAATGCCTCGCCGCCGGGCAAGTTGAGTTTACCGTCGTCGTTCGCGGCGCTCATATCTTCGATTGACATCGTTATATCGGTCGTCTCGCCGGAGACGATGTGGACCTCCTCGGCGGGGCCGAGGATTTCGACCAGCTGTTCTTGGTGTTCGCGCTGGGCGTCCCAGTCTTTGTTTACAGCGCGATAGACGAAATCGGCGTAGGCTTCGGTGCTCAGTTCTGCCTTCTGGGCGTTGCCCGCCGTCGGATGCTGGGTGATGACCCACCGTTTTTCGAGGCGTTCTTCTGAAATGCGTTCACGCGCCCGACTCATCGGCGCGCTCATCTCGGGACCGACATCGCTCTGTTCTGCGGTGTTTCGTGACCCGCTAATGTAGATTGCGACATCCGTCTCCTCCATCTCGGCGAGTTTGTGCTCGGCGGTGCGGTAGTCGTCGGGGTCCATCGCACGGGCGTAGGCTCGTCCCGCCTGCGAACTGCGCCAGTGGAGTGCGGGCCGTGCCCCGCGCTCACCAAGTTTTTCATAGAGCGCAACCACGAGGTCCTCTGCCGCAGGAGGCGCGCTGACGATGACGTTGTCCTCGCTACTCACGTCACAGCAGTGGTCTGCGATAATTTCGGCGTGCTCGCGGATACGTGGGTCCATGGTTCCCGTCCGCAGACGCCCCGCAAACCGCTTTCGAAAGACGGCACGCGACCAGTGCAGAACCCACAGCAACCGACACCCGAAAGCGTATTATGGAACACCGTCTCGTTGTCAGCAAATGGATACCCGCGAGTTGCCGGTGCTCACCGATGAGGAGAGCGACCTCATCGCGCGGTTGGCCGTCGGACTCGGCACTGATGCCGCTCGCGTGCTCGCGTATCTGCTCTGCCGACGGGAGACGGACTTCGAGAGCGAACCCGCCACACGACTCGCCGTGCGCATCGGCACGTCGCTGAACCGAGAGACCGCCGCCACCGCGCTGAACGAACTCGAAGAAGAGGGTCTCATCGCGGCGACCACCGTCCGAAACGACACACGTGGACGACCGCCGACGGCGTGGTATGCCCCCGAAAACACCGAGACCACTGTTCGAAAGGTCGATGGACGACACGCCGCGGCGCTCCTCGAACAGGCGAAAGCCGTCGCTACCGAACTCGGTGTGGACTCCTTCGAGGAGTCAGCCAACCCTTGTGAAGACTCCGCCACATCCGAACCCCTCCGTCTCGGACTGAACTGGTCGCCCAACGCGCTTCATGCCCCGTTTTTCGCCGCAGTGTCCACAGACCAGTACGAAAAACGCGGCGTCGAGGTCGCTATCGACCACTACCGGGGGTCAGGGCGGGCACTCGATAGCCTCGTGAGCGAAGCGACTGACGTGGCGCTTGCGGGTGCGGCCACGACGATCAGACGGCGAGACGCCGGAGAGCCGATTCTCCCGATAGCGCTGCTGTTTCAGCGCGCGATGGCGGTTCTCTACACGACACGGGATGCCTTCGGCGGTCGATTCGAGAGCATCGAACAGCTCCGAGACCGCCGCGTCGGGATGTCTGGCACCTCTGAAACCGGACTACTCGGCCGACTCTTTCTCTCACAAGCAGGGGTTCTCGATGACGTAACAGTCATTGACCTCACCGGAGAAGAACAGGCAGCACTCCGTTCGGGGCGTGCAGCTGTCGTGACGGGTTCGTTTTCCGACCCCAGACAGTTGGAAACCGAAGGTCACACCGTCGATTCCTTGCTCGTCGCCGACCAGTTCCCGATGTACGGGCCAGCACTCGTGATCACGGAACGAACGCTGCGCGAACGCCAGCCAGCACTCGAACGTTTTCTCGCCGGCACAGTTGCGGGCTGGGCCGAGACAATCGAGCACCCGGAAGCCGCCGTTCGCGCGGTCGGAGCGGGCGAATCAGTTGGTGAACACCGGGTATTCGAGCGCGCCGTTGAACGCTTCGCCACGGGGAGTGCGGTCGAAAAACACGGCTGGGGGTGGCACCGAGCGGCGGGCTGGGAACGACTCGTGACGGCACTCGGCCAAGCAGACCTCCTAGAGGAGACTGAAACGCCGTGATAGCACTCGACGGCGTCACCGTCGCCTACGACGACGTGATGGCGATTAGCGATATCGACCTCCGAGTGGAGGATGGCGAGTTCGTCACGCTCATCGGCCCGTCGGGGTGTGGGAAGACGACACTGTTACGAACCGTCGGCGGGTTGCAGGAGCCGACGAGCGGTCACGTCGTCGTGGATGGCGACTCACCCACGGCAGCACAGAAAGCGGGCGACATCGGCTTTGTCTTCCAAGAACACAGCCTCCTCCCGTGGAAGACGACGCTCGAAAACGTCACGTTCTTGCGGCGGATGGCCGGCAAATCTCCAGAACCGACCGCCGCCGAGGAGTTGCTCTCGACTGTTGGTCTTTCAGGCTTTGCGGACGCGATGCCCGCCGAACTCTCGGGTGGGATGAAACAGCGCGTCGCCATCGCCCGCGCGCTCCATCTCGGTGCGAATGTGTTATTGATGGACGAACCGTTCGGCGAGCTCGACGAAATCACGCGCGAGGAGATGGGCGTCGAAGTACGGAGGATCTGGCGACAGGACAAAAAAACGGTGGTGTTCGTCACCCACAGTGTGCCCGAAGCGGTGTTTCTCGCGGATAGGTGTCTCGTGATGGAAAGTGATGGAACAATCTCCGCGACGTTCGACATTGACCTCCCGCGACCGCGCGAGGAGTCGGTGTATGGTTCTTCAGAATTTCAAGAACAGGTCGCCGCGGTCAGACGGACGCTCCACGACGGGTCGCCGGTGGCGACAGAACCCCGATGAGCGTTGCAGAGCGCGTTCCGGCTGCCGGCGTGGTGCTCCCGTCCTGTGCGCTCGCGGTCGCCGTTCTCGCGTGGTGGGCAGTCGTCGTGACGTTTTCGATACCCGATTTTTTGTTACCTTCGCCGGTCGCCGTCGCCGCACAGCTCACCGAAAGCCCGAAACTGTTCGCGGTGAACGCATGGATTACGTTCGAGCGAATCGCTATCGGGGGCACAGTTGGAATCGTTTCGGGGTTCTGCCTTGCTGTGCTCGTAAGTCACGTCTCGTGGCTCCGCCGGGCGCTCGTTCCGTATCTCGTGACCGTACGGGTGCTCCCGACGATTGCCGTTGCACCACTGCTGTTGATTTATTATGGAACGGGGTTCACGACCGGCGTGATTTTCGTCGCGCTGATAACGTTCTTCCCGATGGTAGTGAGTACGACTGCCGGTCTCGCCCGCGTGCCGGCGCGCTACCTCGACTTGCTCGATTCGGTGAACGCGGGTTCACGAAAAGCGTTTTTGCACGTTCGACTCCCGCACGCACTACCCGACGTTTTTGCGGGATTGAAACAGTCGGTGACGCTCGCGGTCATCGGAGCAGTC
>DASSKS010000168.1:0-4069 GCA_035690245.1 Halococcus sp.
GATGTTCACCCGAATGGTGGCCGCAGACTCCCAAAACGAGGGCATCACTGTGAACGCGGTGTCTCCCTACGTGGTCGAGAACTCGGAGGTGTTTCCAGACGACCTGCCGCGCGGCCGTCCGGCGAGATTCGAGGATGTAACACAGGCGATGTTGTTCTTTCTCGATGAGAACAGTGGCTACCTGAGCGGTCAGAACGTCGCCGTCGATGGCGGATGGCGGCCCGAGCGTGTCTGAGTTGTAGCGGTGCGGTCCTGGCGGATGAAGGGCGAGGACGCGAGTGAAACGAGCGTCCGAGGGCTTCGGCGGTGCTGTGCGGGTGCTGAAAGTGTAGTGATTGTACCGCGAACGAGCGCAGCGAGTGAGCGGCAGTTTTTAGTCCGCCGGAAGACGCTTCGCGTCTTCCGAGCCATTCGTTCGCCTTCGGCTCACGAAGACAGGTTTTTGCGAACCCCCTTGCGAGTGAACGAAGTGAGCGAGCAATGGGGGTGAAGTAAAAAAGTGGGTTTCAGTTACCCTCGATGGCGTCGATGACCATCGCCGCCGCGACGATGGCTTCCTTTGGCACGTCGCTCGCGTCGTCGATGGTGATGACGTACTCGTCTTTGAGCGAGAACTGGCCGTCGATACTTCCAACGTGGTCGCCATCAGCATCGGTGATTTCGTACTCGTGGGGGATGAGCGAGAAGATTTCGTGGATGTTCCTGAGGAAGTCAATGAACTTGCTTTTTGAGTTGATTTCTGCGATGAGCGCCTCGGTGTTCGGGTCTCTGAGCTTCCAGCGGTCGGTGACCCACGTCCAGTTCTGGTCGAGCACTACCACCGGTTCGCCGGTCACGTCGTCGGTGAGGGTGTAGTTGCCGGCCACGTCGAAGATGCCGCCCGCCGTGACCGTGAACACTGGACTATCGTCGGCGTCAACGAACGGGAACTCCTCTTTCATCCGAAACATCTTTTGTTTGCCCTTGAGCACGAGATTTCCCGCCGAATCGTAGGCTCGGTACTTGTTCCGAATCAACGATTGAACCACTCGGTATTCGTTGTCGGTCAGTTCGATACCCGCGAGAACGTCGTCTGTGCGCGCCATGAATCCACCTCACCGAGACTGAATAAATAGCTACCGACGCGGCCATCGATTGGGGTGTGTGGCTGCGATTCGAGTCGAATCGACAGGGTTTCACCTCTCGCAGACTCACTCAAATCCAATGAGCAAGGACGCTATCGAGGTCCGTGGAGCCGAAGAACACAACTTGAAGGACCTCGACGTGACCATCCCGCGCGAGGCGTTCACGGTCGTGACAGGCTTGTCGGGGTCCGGCAAATCCTCGCTCGCGTTCGAAACCGTCTACGCCGAGGGCCAGCGCCGATACATCGAATCCTTGAGTGCGTACGCCAGAAATTTCTTGGGCCAGATGGACAAGCCACAGGTCGAGAACGTCGAAGGACTTTCTCCTGCTATCTCCATCGACCAGAAAAACGCCGCCAACAATCCCCGCTCAACCGTTGGAACAGTCACAGAACTTCACGACTACCTCCGTCTCCTGTATGCCCGTGTCGGAACGCCCCATTGCCCGGAATGTGGGCGTGAGGTCGGCGAGCAGTCCGCCCAACAGATGGTCCGCAGAGTGTTGGAACTCCCGGAAGGAACCAAAGCCAAAATCGCCGCGCCGGTGGTGCGCGACCAGAAAGGAGCCTTCGCAGACCGCTTTGACGAACTGGTGAGCGAGGGCTATTCACGTGTGGAAGTCGATGGCGAAACCTACGACCTCGCTACCGACAGGCCAGAATTGGACGAGAACTACGACCACACAGTAGATGTAGTGGTTGATCGGGTAAAAGTCTCAGAGGATGCTCGTTCTCGCATCACCGATAGCGTCGAAACCGCCTTGGATGAAGCAGACGGTGTACTCAAAGTCATCCTTCCCGACCCGCCCGCAGACGCAGACATCGGTGGTGCGACGGCGAGAGCGACCGGCGACCTCGCAGGCAAGGGCGACGACCGCGCAGTGGTCGAGTTCTCCGAAGCGCTCGCGTGTACACACTGCGGCATCGACATCTCCGAAATCGAAACCCGGAGTTTCTCGTTCAATAGCCCGCACGGAGCCTGCCCGGCGTGTGAAGGTATCGGCGAAACGAAGGAAGTGGACGAAGACCTCGTGGTACAGGACACAGAAAAACCCCTTCGAGACGTGTTCGAGCCGTGGAGCTATTCGCGGTCGTATTACCAAACTCGGCTCGATGCCGTGGCGGCCCATTTTGACATTGCGCTCGATACGCCCTTTGCTGACCTCGACTCGGAGGTACAAGAAGCGTTTTTGTATGGGACGACCGAGCGAATCGTCTTCGAGCGCCGAACTAAAAGCGGGACGCGACGCAAGAAAAAACGCTTTGAAGGCGTTATTCCGAATCTCGAACGCCGACACATCGAAACCGAGAGTCAGAGCACGCGAGAACACATCGAGAAGTTCATGGCCGTCACCACGTGTCCGGCCTGTGACGGAACCAGATTGAAGCCCGAAAGCCGCGCGGTGCTCGTGGATGATACCTCGATTACCGAAGTCAATCGGCTGTCAATCGGCGATGCGCTCGCACACTTCGAGGGAATGGAATCGGAGATGAGCCAGCGTAACCGGACGATTGCCGAGGAAATCTTAAAAGAGATTCGTGCCCGACTCGGATTCATGTGTGAGGTCGGTCTCGAATACCTCACGCTCGACCGACAGGCCGCGACGCTTTCAGGTGGGGAATCTCAGCGGATTCGACTGGCCACCCAAATCGGGTCTGGACTCGTCGGCGTCCTTTATGTACTCGATGAACCCTCGATTGGGCTGCACCAGCGCGACAACGATAGGCTCCTGAACACGCTCGAAGAACTCAGAGACCTCGGAAACACTCTCTTAGTAGTGGAACACGACGAGGCAACGATGCGCCGTGCCGACGAGGTAATCGACATGGGGCCGGGACCCGGAAAGCGCGGAGGGCGGGTGGTCGCACAAGGCACAATCGAGGACATCGAACGCGCCGACGAATCAATCACTGGCGACTACCTCAGCGGTCGGACGGCGATTCCAGTCCCTGAAAAACGCCGCACTCCCGAGGGTGAACTCACCATCCGGGGAGCGCGCCAGCACAACCTCGCGGACCTCGATGTCGAAATCCCGTTGGGCTGCTTTACAGCTATCACCGGTGTTTCCGGCTCTGGAAAATCCACGCTGATGCACGACGTGCTGTATAAGGGATTGGTGCGCGAGATGAATAACAATAGGACTGTGGACCCCGGCGAGCACGACGCAATCGAACACGAGGGAATCGAAACTGTACGATTAATCGACCAGTCGCCCATCGGTCGGACACCGCGCTCGAATCCGGCGACCTATACAGGAGTGTTCGATTACGTCCGCGAACTCTTTGCCGAAACCAAACTGGCGAAACAGCGCGGCTACGAGAAGGGCCGCTTTTCGTTCAACGTCAAGGGCGGGCGGTGTGAGGCCTGTGGCGGACAAGGCACAGTAAAGATCGAGATGAATTTCTTATCCGATGTTCACGTCCCCTGTGAGGAGTGTGGTGGGGCGCGTTACAACGACGAAACCCTCGATGTCGAGTATAAAGGCGAAACCATCGCCGACGTGCTTGATATGAGCGTCGAGGAGGCGTATGAGTTCTTCGAGGCCGACACCCGACTCAAGCGCCGCCTCCAACTCCTCAGAGACGTGGGACTCGACTATATGCGCCTCGGCCAGCCCTCGACCACCCTCTCGGGGGGTGAGGCCCAGCGGGTAAAACTCGCCGAAGAATTAGGTAAAAAACAGACCGGCGACACGCTCTATCTGCTCGATGAACCTACTACTGGGTTGCACTCGGCGGACGAGCGCAAACTCATCTCGGTGCTCCAGCGTCTCGTGGACAACGGCAATACTGTGGTAGTGGTCGAACACGAACTCGATTTGGTGAAAAACGCAGACCACGTCATCGACCTCGGCCCGGAGGGCGGCGAACACGGAGGAGAAGTGGTGGCGGCGGACACGCCCGAAGCGCTGGCCCACATCGAGAAATCACACACGGGCCGGTATC
>DASSKS010000169.1:0-3861 GCA_035690245.1 Halococcus sp.
GAGGACGATTCCTCGTGAGCGCAAGCCCCGATACCGGTCCCGACATCGACGCCGACCCGGATAGCGACACCGAGATGCGTTCGGATGTCGAGCCGGATGTCGATATCAGCACGGCCAACACGATGCGCGAGCGCGCAAACGAAAGTCGCCTCAAGCTCTGGGCCATGCTCAATGCGAGCCGCTTGCTCATCACTGGACTACTCGCCCTATTCGTTTTCGTCGCGTTCATCGTCATCGGAACGGTGGTCTATCCGCCGTTTGCGTCGGTGCTGGCGGGTTCAGACACGCTTGAGACGCTGTTCTCTTCGATGATCGGCGGAATCATCACCGGGACGACGCTCGTGCTCACCATCACCCAACTCGTCATTTCACAGGAAAACGGCCCGCTCGGCGACCAGCGCGAACGGATGAGCAACGCGATGGATTTTAGAACATTTACCCACGAACTCATCGACAAGCCCTCACCAGCAGACCCCTCTGCGTTCTTGCGCGAAATCATCAACGCGACCGAAGGACGGGCGAACGCGCTGCGTGAAAGCGTTTCGGGCAACGACGACGACCAACTCCGCGCGGAGGTCGATGAGTTCACTCACAGCGTGATCGGCAACGCAACGGAGGTCAGGGACGAACTCGAAGGCGCGCAGTTCGGCTCATACAACGTGCTCCGTGCCGCCTTGAATTTCAACTATAGCTGGAACATCTTCCAGACCGAGCGCATCGGCGACGACCACGCGGACAGCCTCACCGAGGAGGACCGCGCGGTTCTCGATGAACTCCGTACAGCGTTGTCGATGTTCGGCCCGGCCAGAGAACACATCAAAACCCTGTATTTCGAGTGGGCGCTCATCGACCTCTCACAGCTCATTCTGTACGTTGCGGTGCCAGCACTGGTCGTCGCTGGGAGTATGCTCGCGTTCGTGAGCGCGAGTACGCTCACCGGAGCCACCCTCGGGATTCCCGATATCCTGTGGCTCGTTGCCGCCGCGTTCACCGTGACGACGCTGCCGTTCCTCTTGCTCATCGCCTACATCGCACGGGTCGCCACGGTCGCAAAGCGGACACTCGCCATCGGCCCGCTCATCCTTCGGGAGTCACAGCGATAGACTCAGAACAGTTTGTTTCCGTCGGTTCTGATCGTTCGCGTGTCGATGGTCGTCCCGTTGACGGTATCGATGGCGACAATCGTTGCGTTCTGGTTCGCCGGGACGTACACGGTTGCGGTGGTCTGTCCGGTATCGAGCGTCACCGTATCGAAATCGTCGCCGCTTTCAGAAATCACCGCGAGTTTGTTGACATCCTGTGTGGTCGTCGCGTTCGAGGCGAGCGTTATCGACGTTTTTACTCGACCACTGACCCACGGCTCGGTGGTCGAGGCGTCCTCGAACACGGTCGAGTTGTCGGTATCGACTCCCACAGTGGGACTGAGCGTGAGACAGCCACCGAGACCGAGACTCGCAACGAGTAGGAGGCTGAGGAGGACGTGACGGCGGGGTGGGTGAGCCATTGCGTGCGATTGGTGGCCGGACTTCTTGAATTTGCGTGCTGAAATCCAAGCGAACCGCGCACTCGCAGGCACGGCGCTTTTGCTGTATCCAGCACTCATAGTAGCCATGATAGGAATGGCAGCGGTTCGGAAAGCGGCAAAGAAGGGGTACAAACGCTACGGGATTCCCGGCGCGGTGGCAGCAGGTGTCGGAACGCTCGTCGGCATTCGATTCGTGAAGCGAAAACTCGGGTCGGGTGGCGACACCAACGACCAATCGAACGGATCGGACGCCGCCAACTGAGTCTCACAATCCATCGGCAGCACTAATCCTCGCCGGGGGCGGTCGGCGCGACACCTCCTGTGGGGGCAGTATCGTCGTCTTCGCGTTCGTCTTCGTACTCGATCTGCCAGCCAGTCACCCCCATGAGCAAGAGGATAAGCGGCGAGAGAAAGCCGAAGAAGTAGTAGGGCGCGTATTCGAGCGTGGAGACGCCGAGCGTTCCGGTCATGAACAGCGCGCCGCTGGTCCACGGGATGAGAACCGCGGTCGTCGTCCCGGCGGCTTCGATGGCGCGCGAGAGGTTCTTTGATTTCAGCCCCTGTTCGTTGTAGAGGTTTCTGAGCGTCATGCCCGGCACGACGATACTGATGTACTGCTCGGCGGCGAGGACGTTCATCGAGACCGCAGAAAGCGCCGTCACACCGGTCAAACTCGCCACGCCGCGGCTCAGACGGCCGAGATGGTGGGCGAGGACAGCGAGGATGCCGGTTCGTTCGAGCATTCCGCCGAGCGAGAGCGCGGCGATGGCAATCGTCACGATCCACGCGCCGCCGAGCATCCCGCTGCTCTGGAGCAAGCCATCGACGAGTTTCATCCCCGTTTCGGGGGACGTGCCGGACTGTGCGGCGGACCACGCGGCGGCGAACGGCGTTCCTTGGACGAATACCGCCGTGAGCGCACCCGCGAAGACGCCCGCGCCGAGCGTCGGGAGTGCTGGCACGCCGTAGAGAGCGAGTCCGAAGGTAATGAGGAGTGGCAAGAAGACAAGCGGTGTTACAACATAGGAACCCTGTATCGCGGCCTGAATCGCCCCTACACGCCCGACCGGGATGTTGCCGGAGACGTTCAGCCCGAGGACGGCATAGAGAACGACCGAGACACCGAGCGCGAGGAGCGTTCCGGCGCGCATCGCGTTGACGTGCTCGTAGAGACCGGTGTTCGTCACGGCGGCGGCGAGGTTCGTCGTGTCCGACAAGGGAGATTGCTTATCGCCCGTGTACGCGCCGGTCAGGATGGCCCCGGCGGTCATCGGCGCGGGAATGCCGAGTCCCGAACCGATGCCGATGAAGGCGATGCCGAGCGTCGCTGCCGTGGTCCACGACGAACCGACCGCAAAGGAGACAATCGCGGCGAGAACGGCGGTCAACGGAAGGAACACTTCAGGGGTGAGCAACGCCAACCCGTAGTACATCAGACTCGGGATGGTTCCTGCCTGAATCCACGTGGCGATGAGTGCATAGACGACGAACATGATGAGGATGACCTGTATCCCCATCAGCAGACTGTCCGTGATGCCATCGTACAACTCGTCCCACGAATAGCCGAGGTGGTAGGTTGCGAACAACCCAGTGAAGGCGATCCCCCAGATGAGCGGGAACTGCGGGTCCAACCCGAACCCGACGATGCCGACGATGAGGAAGACCAACATCGCCACGATGGGGACGAGCGATGCCGCAAGTGACGGCCGTTCGTCGGGTGGGATGTCCTCGAACAGCCGTGGCTCGAACGCTACCATCCGCCTCCTCCCTCTGTGGTATCGTTTCCGTCCATTGTCGTGGTCCCACGGTACGGCGTTGTGTCCGCCTGATTCTGCCTCTCTGTGGAACAGTCGGACATCTCACTCGGAATGTGTTGAATGCACCGGGCACGGCCCATCAATCCTCCGAATGATGCGCTCTCCGTAATCATCCGTGGATTGAATCCGTGCTGTCCGTTCGCTTGCTGTTCGGTAGCCGTTGCCATATCACTCACACACGCAGCTATACGCAAGGTTCGTTAGCCGCCGTATGGAGCAGTGTTTAAATACCGTGGGGAATTATCCCCAGCTTCACGAGCTACACCCGAACGTACTCGATAAGCGCCGCAACCAATTTGTTCTCCGCGCGCCGGAGGTGTTCTTCGGCAGTGTTCGGCACCGACCGTGTCAGCTCAATCAGAACCGGACTAATTCGGGAAAGTACTATATTATGACTTTTGGGGTAAGCTAGGGGTGTATAAAAACACCCGCTATCGGAGGTGTGTTTCACACTATCGTGGCCTCATGATGCACGTGTATGAGTAACGAACCGCAGAACCGAACCTGGACGGTCGATAC
>DASSKS010000170.1:0-3256 GCA_035690245.1 Halococcus sp.
GATGCAGACCCATAGCTCCTCGGTGGTCGCCGTCAAGGCCGCGCGCGCGCTTTCTACCCTCACGGAGCGCGAGTTCCGCAGCCTCGATGACTACCTGCGGGATGTCGAGCGCAACTCCACCGCGCTCCGGCAGGCAAATCCCTCCCACGCCTCGCTCCAGAACACCCAGCGCGAGATAGTCGGGGCGCTCGACGACGATTTCGCGGACATCGAGGCAGCGAAAACCCGTACACAAGAAGCGATTCGGAGCGTCATCGAGCGCGTCGAGATGGCCAAACGCAGAGCCGCCGAATACGGCGCGATGGCGCTTTCGGACGGGATGACCGTGTTGACACACGATTATTCATCGACTGTGTTGGAAGCCATCGAACTCGCCGGGCGCGACGGAGCCGAACTCTCAGTGTATGTGACCGAAGCCCGCCCTCGATACCTCGGGCGCAAAAGTGTGCGTACCCTCGCGGCGGTCGACCGTATCGACCCTCACTTGATAGTCGATAGCGCCTGCGGGCACTTTCTGTCCGAGTGTGACCGCGTGCTCGTCGGGATGGACTGTATCGTCGGCGACACCCTTTTCAATCGCGTCGGAACCTTTCCGCTCGCGGCGACCGCCGCCGAGTGCGACGTGCCCGTAACCGTGATTGGCTCCGGCGCGAAAATCATCGATGACGGATTCGTCTTCGAAAACGAGTTCCGTGCAAGCAGTGAAGTGATGCGCGAACCAGCCGAGGGTTTCTGGATAGAAAATCCGGCCTACGACGCGACGCCCCTCGAACTGGTCGATTCGGTCATCACTGACGAGGGAATGGGCGCGTTCTGACCCTGTGGATGGCGGCTGTGGTGCGGTCCTGGCGGATGAAGGGCGAAGGCACGAACGAAGTGAGTGCCTGAGGGCTTCAGCGGTGCTGTTGCGGTTGCGGTAGTCGTCAGCGGTTGTACCGCGAGCGACCGCAGGGAGCGAGCGGCAGTTTTTAGTCCAGGTTTTTGCGAGGAGTGGTGCGCAGAACGAGCGAAGTCAGGTTTTTGCGAGCCGAGCGAGACGGCGAAGCCGTCTCGTAGCAAGGAAAAAAGTGGGCCTGCGGTTCTCGTTTATGTTGTGATTTGTAATTCTGATGCGGATTCACTGTTGTACATTTTTGTGCAAGTCGGCTGCCTCCATTGGATGCAGTAACGATCACCCACCGCTCGGTCACACCTCTTCGTCTGTGGTCGCGGTCTCGATTTCCCCCACTGTGGCGTCGGTCTTGAACGTCGTCCCTCCATAGTGCGTCCGCGACGCCGCAAAGCCCGCCTGCCGGAGTCGGTCGAGGAACTCGTCCATCGCGCTTGCAGAGCGACCCCAGTGCTTGCACAATCGGTGTTGGTCGTAGTGTGTTGGCGTACTGAGTTCGCCTTCGAGCGTATCGAGGAGGTCGCGGGCGCGCGCTGCGGTGCCCATCTCGTCGGTGAGGTGTTCGCGGACGCGCGTGACGAACCTCCGGTCGTGGACACTCCCGAGCCACACCGGGCCGGCGGTTCGTATCCGCCCCCCACAGGCCGGACACGACTCCGGTGGGCGGGCGATGAGTCCTTCCTGTATCTCGCGGTGGAGACACGAAAAGCAGTGGTGAATGTACCCCAGTTCACCCAACGCATCGTTCGCGTCGCTCGCGCGGTGAGTGAGCGAGAGATACGTCCGAACGTAGTGACTCGTGGCGTGGCTCAGAATCGGGATGGCTCCCACGTCGTAGCGCGCCGCCGTGCGCACGAGCGCCCCGACGAGAACTCGTAGCCCCATTTCTGCGTGGTACTCGGTGTTTTGTGGGATGGCGCTGTATGAGCGAATCCCGCTTTCTCTGTGTGCGCCACACAGCGGTGCAGTGTCGGTTGCGGTGACGCAAACGAGGCGGCGCGCGCTTCGAAAGGCGGCATCGGCAAACGGAATAGGCGTGCCGAACGGGTCGAGGTCGACGATATCGAACCAGTGGTCGTGCATGAGCGCGTTTGCGTTTCGGTTTGTCACTTCGCCTTCGAGGTCGTTTCGCGCGAGGTTTTCCCGACAGAGTGTGACTGCCGCAGAATCGACATCACAAAGCGTCGCATCGAAGCCCTCGCGTGCCGCCCGAACCCCCCGAACGCCGGTCGCGGCGTGTGCGTCGAGATACGAATCGCAGTCGTCGTGTGCCCGAAGCACCCCTAGTGTGAGGTCGCGGTTGAGTTCCTGAACGGGATTGAAGAAAACCCCCTCTCCGACGCCCGCCTCCGGTTGTTTCGGGACACGGAGTTCGACCCTGCCCTCTGTGACCTGCATGGCTCTCCTCCGCTTTCGAGCGCGAAAAACGGTTTCTTTGTCGTCCCCACGCCGTCGCGTTCTGCCTGACACTGCACACTCCCCTGGTTATATCGAACAGTACAGGCCGCACATCGCCCGAGAAATCACTGCCAGCCCGGAAGTGAGGCCGCCTCGCAGAGCGGAATCGAAATCCACGCATCGTCTTGTGAGATATCGGCGATGACGAAGCGCTCCGTAGTGCCGTCATCGTCGACCGAGGCCATGACGTCGTCCGCCGCGCTTTCTGGCAACGCGGCAGCGGTATCCGCCGTCATACTATGTGAGTACATACCACCAACACATAAACGCACCGAACCGACATTGACTCGTCCGGCAGTCGGATATTCGAACCTCGAAGCGGTCTTGCTGTTTTCTGTCCGATGAGGGTTATTTGGTGAGGGCTGGCCGTGCCAACCGAAACGTATTGTTCGGCGGCGTTACACAGGCGTTTTGTCCTCCGTTATCAACGTCATCTATCGCGTCCTGCGACGGTGTATCCGCCGTATCCTGCAGAAATCTCAGCCTTCGTCTCGGGCAATGACCACCGTTCACGGCCCTGTCTCTCACAACGCGAAATCCGTTCGTTCGATTCGTGATTCGACTGTCGCCACTCGCTGCTGTGACGGTTTGATTCGAACGACCCGCACACGAACGAAGCCGTTTTCTCGGTAGCGATGTTTACTCGTCACTGAGATAATTGGCAACCACACTACGGATGAGAACCGAGGCTTCAGCTGAACTGCGGAACAATCGATAGTTTCGAACCGGCAAGTGTGCCGTGGGACATCACAGCACGGAACGGCAGCGAACGGACCGGTCAACTGGGAACACAAAGCTTATGCGCATACGGCAAAACTCACAACTGGGATGAAAGAAGATAACAAACAAACCCGGCGTCGCTTCCTCAAAGCGACCGGCGGGGCGGCCGCGGCATTCGCGCTCGCGGGC
>DASSKS010000171.1:0-2741 GCA_035690245.1 Halococcus sp.
GTTCGTGAGCAGGTCCACTAGCTGGGTGACATCCGGCTGCGCGCCACCGAGCGCGATCAGTGCGTGTACCGCACTCCCGAGTAGTGTCTGTCCAAGCGTCTTATTCGAGCGAATCGCGTACGGAATCCGGTAGTCTTCGAATAGTTCGAAAAGATACTCTCGGTACGAAAGCATTCCGGGAACGATGATGGTGATCGACTCCGGCGGTATGCCCTCATTAAGTGTTTCACGGATGTCGCGTGCAACCGTTCGCACCTCTTCTCTGGGAGACGGACGTTCTCGCCACCTGAGCGAATCGGTTAGGGCAATCGTCTCGGTGGTCGCGCTGTACATTTGGTATGCAGCATTCGCTGCAGGGCGCTGTGGCGGAGCAACTGGTACCAGGTCGAATCCTTGCTCGGTAAACCGTTCGACTGTCTCCTCAAGCACGCTGTTGCTCGTCAGTGTGGCCGGCGGGGTGACGAACGATTCATCCACGATGGCCGTCTCATTCCACTCAGGATATGGGAGAACAGCTTCAATCTGAACCTCGTCTGGAATCGCCTCGATAAGCCGCCACTGAAGCTCCGACGGTGCAAAAAAGTCCTCGAAGACGACAGTGTGGACATCCGGGAACGCATTAGTAAATGCGTCCGGGTCTCCGATTGCGACGCCATACTGGCTGGCCTGTGAACTCACGACCGGATCGAGATGGGTTGCCTGCTGTTCGAGGTACGCATCGAGGAACGACGTGAGCATTGCAGTGGTTTCAGTAGAGAGAGCCGTTGCATCGAGCGTGTCGCTGAGCATCTCGGTCGACGCCAGTCCAGCATCTTCGAATGAGGTCAACAATGTCGTATACGGCGCCACGAGTGTTCGCGGATCGCTAGTGAAGTCGGTCTCATCACCGATGTCGCTCAGTGCATTTTCGATGAGCCGTCGACGTGTGACCGTATCGAGAAGTTGTGTCGGACCGGCGCTTGCTTCGACCCACCGGTCAACGACAGCGTCTAGCGTCGTTACAGTCGACGCAACCGGTGGATGCTCGTGGTCCCATGTCTCCGAGAGCCGATGCTGAGCATCTCCGTTCTGACTGACTATCAGCACCTCCTCTGTCGATGGTGGTGTCCCGATTGAGATATTCGAGTAACATATCTTGGAGAGACCGGCAATCGATGGACCGAGATAGAGCAGTTCGTTTCCCATTCGATGGTCAATAATGTAATAGCACCATTGTAAGTGTATCGTGATAGGAAATGTCTCTGTTTGATATGATTATTTCCAAAATAACTCACGGTGTGAGCGAACTCAGCCGGGCGACGGCCGAACAGCTGTTCTTGGCCGTTCGCCTCGCCCGGATCAAACAGACCGAGGTCTCCCTCCCGATAGTGATCGATGACGCAGCGACGAACTTCGACCCCGGCCACGCTGCTCGGGTCTTTGAGTTCTTGGACGGACTCGCCGAAACGTCGCAGGTGTTCTTTCTCACCTGTCACCCGGGATTCGTCCATCTCGCGTCCTCGAACGGTGCCGAAAGTCAGTACTGGAGACTCGATGATGGCCGTTTTAAGAGGATGGACAACTCCGAAGCACTGCAACGGCGGCTGGGTAATGGCGTGGAGAGAGGCTCAATCTGAGATCGATTCATCCGTCTTCGAGAGCATACGACAGCCTCACCAACCCTCTGCGAAATACAGAGTCGAGGGGACAGATGTGACGTTGTACGAGCGAGGAACACTCGCGGCCGGAAGGAGCGGACGAGCCGCAGGGGTTTGCTATGACGCATTTCTGACCGAACTGATGCGAACATCGCCACTCGCTCGGAGACGTTCGATTATGGCTCCTCTTGGATCGCGCTCGCCACTAACTGAGGTTTTTACCTAATGCCGGACTATCACCGAGTAGAGAACCCCCATATGGTCCAAATCGCCCACATCAGCGACACCCACCTCGGAAACCGACAGTACGGCAGTGACGTGCGTCGACAGGATTTTACCGACGCCTTCGCCGCCGCGGTCGAACGTGCGATCGAGCGCGATGTCGACGCGATCATCCACACCGGCGACCTGTTCCATCGGCGGACGCCGCCGCTCCCGCAGGTCAACCAGTGTATCGGCGTGCTTCGGCGAGCGGACGACGCCGGCATCCCCTTTCTCGGGATTGTCGGGAATCACGACCGGAAGATGGATGACCAGTGGCTCGATTTGATGGCCCACACCGGGACTGCCAGCCGCCTCGATAGCTCGCCAACGATGATCGGCGAAAGCGACGAAGCCGTCGCGCTCTATGGCATCGACGCCGTACCAAGTCCGGCGTGGGATTCCACGAACTTCGAACTCGACAAGCCCGACAACGACGACGCCTACCGGCTCTTGTGTATGCACCAGCTTCTCCACCCGCCCGTACCGGAGATCATGGCCGACTATCCCACCGATTCGGTGATCGAGCGCCTCAACATCGAGATTGACGGTCTCGCACTCGGCGACTATCACGAGGCCAAGAGTGCCGACGTCAACGGTGTGGATGTGTGGTACGCTGGTTCCACGGAGCGGGGCAGTGCGGGCGAGGAAGGCCCGCGCTCGATCACGGTGCTCTCCGATTTCTCCGGTCACACCATGTCGCGTGGCCACGTCGACCTCGACACGAGAGCCTTCCAACCCATCCAGATAGCGTTCGAGGAGAACGACGGCTACGAGCACGCCCGCTCCGTGTTCGAGGAGTACGACCTCACCGACGCCGTGGCGGTCGTGAGCCTCACCGGC
>DASSKS010000172.1:0-3242 GCA_035690245.1 Halococcus sp.
AACATCGTCGTGGTCGGCTTCATCGCCATCGTGCCCTTTCTCAACAAGGGTAGCGCGCGCAGACCCGTCGAGCAGCCGTTTTGGTCCGCGGTGGGCGTCTTCGGCGTCGTCTTTGCGGTGATGATCAGCGGTCTGTCGGTCAAGAACCTCTGGCCCGCGTGGATAAGTCCACACCTGCTGTTCGACATAGCGTTTTTCTTACCGCTAATCGCCGGGTTCATCACCTATGCCGTGTTGCGCACGATGCGCGAGGGGTATATGTACGAACTCAACAGGCGGTATTACCGGCTTCGCCCGCCACGATAGCGTGAGTGCAGACCACTCGACCGATACCGACGATATCGACACCACCGAAAACACTGACGACACGGATAACAACGGCCCGCGCGAGGTGACCGTGCCGCTGCGAGCGTACAAGGCAGTGACGGTCTTTTCGACGCTCGTCGCTATCGTGTGTGTGATTTTCGGGTTTGCATTTTTGGACGCCGCCACCGCCGGAACGGGACCGCTTGCGGTAGTATTCGGGTTCCTGTCGATACAAACGGAGAGCAATGCGTTCACGCTTGTGGGCGCGCTCGTCGGGTTTGCGTTTATCGGACTCGGGGCCGGGACGTATGTATTGGGAACGCGCTTTCACGCAGAGGGGATGGGAAAAACTCAAGAAGACAGCGACCAATCCTCTGGGGATGAGTGACGAATTCGCAAAGGGTCTCGTCGCCCTCTGTGGCGGGATGTTCGGCTGGATGATATTTTCCGGGTGGTATACGACCGAGGGCTTCGAGAGCACACAGCTCATCGCCCCGCGACCCGAGAATGTAGACATCTACGGGACGCTCGCGCTCATACTCCGCGAGGCGCTGTTCTGGTTCGCTATCTTCGGTGCGCTCACCTTCTGGGTGATTATCCCCGCACTCAAACAGGCCCGCGCTGCGTGGGAAGAACGCCAATCGTCTAACTGATGGGCTAATCGAATTTCTATGGAGTGTTTGTCCGATGATGACAGTGACACGGCTCGATTGGTAGTGCCACGTGTAAACAGGAAAAAGAACCGCGGCTCATAAATGGTGAACCTGCATGAGAGACCGCAAAACCCGACACAAACGAGAGCCGCAGCCCCACTTTTTTACTTCGTCGGGTGCGCTTCGCGCACCACTCCTCGCAAAAACCTGGACTAAAAAGGCCGCTTACTCGGCCTACGGCCTCGTTCGCGGTACAATCACTTTCCCGCTCCGCTTCCACACCGCGCCACACGCCTCCTCAACCGATTCCTTCGCTCACTGCGTTCGCTCAGTCATCCCTCACACGCCGCCTTGCGCTCGGTGCTCACTTCGTTCGCACACGAGCGCAAGCGCGCGCCACCGCTCCCGCAAATGAACGGCCATCCACCGATGGTACCATCGCGGCCTCCGAAACACATAGCCCGCCTATTACCGGGGAAGGGGTTATCCCTGCCCTCGATAAGGAGAGCTATGCGACGCCGAGAAGTCATCGTCGCGGCTGGTGCGGTCGGTCTGAGCGGCTGTCTCGGTGGCGTGCGTTCGACGCTCGGTCTCAGTGGTAATAAAGAGCCACCGAAGCCAGTCAAACCCACCAAACCGCTCGGACTGTATCCCTGTCCCAAATTTCAAACCCTCCCATTCGACGCCGTAACGCGCACAGTTTGCTACCGCGAGAAGGGAGACGGGCCGAAGAGCGTGCGATTTCGGGCCTCGAAACGCCACGCCCACCTCCCGCCGGACCTCGTCGAGTTCACGATGACGCGGACTGATTCGGGAACGGCCTTTTACGTTGTTTCGGAACCGCTCGTCACGCAACTCACCGATGAAGGCTGGAAACTCGTCGCGCCGACGAAACCCGATAAGTACGACGTCAACCCGGTCGCGCTGTACGGCGACGATTCCTACACGTGGACGGTCGGTATCGGCGGCGAAAATCCCGACGAGAAGGCAAACGGCGACCTCCTCCGCCTCGGCGACGTCGGTCCCGGCGTCTATGCCTTCCGGGCGCGCGGACGACTCGCCACCGGTGTCACCGAAGCGAGCGACGTCGACATCGCTCACGCCATGTTGTTTACCGTGGGTGAGACGGTCGAAGGACAGTAATCACCGACTCAGGAGCGGTCGATATCGAGTTCGTCCTGCAAGCCAGCGAGGGCGTCGTCGTCTGCGAGTTCGCGTAGGCGTTCACGGAGATGCGCTCGGCAGAGACCGACCTTCAGGGAATCCTTTTCGACGGCAACGGCGGCTTCGGCATCGCAGTAGTGACACTGCATCACCTTCAGTTGGGACCGACGGGCATTGAACCCTCCGCTACGAGAGTCGCTCACAGAACACACGGTACTCCTCCCCGTCGAGTCCAGCACGCCCGAGAACGTCGTCGTGGGCGTCGCTTCCCCCAGTCCGAAGCAGTCCGTGGCGGGCAATCGCGCGCTCGACAGGAGAACAATCGACGACACGGCCATAGTCGTAGTAGCGCTCAACGCCGTCGATATACGAGGAACCGGCGAGCGCGAGCGCGGCTTCGGGGTCGCCGTAGCGAAGCGGATGGGCGAGCGAGACGACGCCGCAAGACTCTGCGAGGAGTGCGGCCCCGCACTCGAAGTCAGGCAGATTTCGCGCCACGAAACACGGACAGTCGTGGCCAATCACCTCCTCGAAGGCCTCTTGGTAGTCGTAGCCGGCACCACACT
Source organism: Halococcus sp. (assembly GCA_035690245.1). Lineage (GTDB taxonomy): Archaea > Halobacteriota > Halobacteria > Halobacteriales > Halococcaceae > Halococcus. Next base: position 2,690 of record DASSKS010000172.1, read on the forward strand.
CGGCGATGGCGCGGGCGATGTGCGGACGACCGATTCCCTCTGCGGGTTCGATTTCGAGGTCACAATCGAGGCGGTCTTCAACACACTCGATAATCGCGCGTCCACGCTCGATTCTATCCTTCTGCAATCGGTCGAGTTCGCGCCGGAGTTCGGTCGTCGGTTCGACGCCATAGCCGAGCAGGTCAACCTGTCCCGTATCGGTTTCGACGCGGAGTTCGATACCGTGGATGATCGAGAGACCATCGAGGCTATCGGTCGGGGTGTCGAGGTCGGGGTGGAGGCGTTCGTGGTCGGTGATGGCGACCGCCTCGATATCAACTATCCGGGCCGCTTCGGGGACCTCGTGGAGTTCCATCCGTCCATCCGAGTTCGTCGTGTGGACGTGGAGGTCGGCGACGGGCATACACAGAACAGACGGACCACAGATAAGTCCGTTCTGGCTGCCGTCTTCAGTACGGGGAGTTCCCCGCTATCCTAAATGAACTACTAGAACTACTAGGCCACAGGGTGAATCCCCGGACAACGTTTATGATAATCCAAGTATCCTGTTCGA
>DASSKS010000173.1:0-3387 GCA_035690245.1 Halococcus sp.
GTCGTATGCGAAACTCACCGCTGCCCAACAGCTCACCTACGACGCCGCCGCGAAGTGGGACGCGGGCGAGGACTGTGGCATGGAGGCGAACGCCGCGAAACTTCTGACGAGTGAGTTCGCCACCGAGGCCGCTTCGCAGGCCATCCAGACCCACGGCGGCAACGGCTTTACGAGGGAGTACGAGGTGTACGACATCTGGCAGAACGCACGCCTGACACAGACCGCGCCCGTCTCGAACGAGATGGCCAAAAATTTCATCGCCGAACACCACCTCGGGCTTCCGCGCTCGTACTGAGTTTGAGTGACACCCCGATTTTTGCGGGTAGCTGACAAAATCCGGGTTGGTCTCAGGTCGGGCGGTCGTCGGTAATCGCGCGCGAATCCGCGGCATCGAACGCCGCAGTGGCGTAGTACGCTGCGTTTTCGGGGATGTATAGGCGCTGTTCGATGGCGTGGTGTTCGTCAGAAGCGAGGCTAAACGCCTGCGTTTCGATCGTTTTGATGGGTGTGTCGTCGGCTGCGTAGAGCGTGAGTTCCTCGACGGCTTCGCGTGATTCGCCGCCGTTGACCACGGTTCCATCGAACGTTGCGACCTCGCCAGTGAGGGCTGCGATATCGGCCGCGTCACCCTTGTCATCGAGCAGCGCTGTGCCCGACAGCGAAAGCGCCGTGGATTCATCGGCTGTGCGGTATTGTTGGATTCGGTTGATGATGCCTTCGACCCGCCGGTCGGCATCGCCCGCGAGGGATTCACGGAGACCGACGAGCCGGTCTTCGATGTCGGTGAGCAGCGACTCCTGATTCGCTCGGTCGCGCTCGTTGAATTCGGCGAGCGATTGCCGAACGTCGTTGATGTCATCGCTCACATCGGATTCCGCACTCGTTTCGATGTCATCGAGCGCATCCCGAATGTCGAGCATCGGTGGCAGTTCGTCATCGCTCTCGCCGCGAACACTGAGACCGCTCCCCTGTGCGGTGGTTCGGTCTTCGATAATTTCGCCCTGTTCTTTGCGTTCTTCGAGCCGTGTACTCGCTTCCTCGGGCGAAAATCCACCGATGACGGTGGCCACGTCGAGGACGAGTTCTTCTGGCACTCCCGTTCCCGTACCGACGCCGGGGGCCTCTTTGAACCCGGACTCGTCTCGAATGAATCTGATACACTCGGTGAGGTCGGTGGTTCCGTCGAGCGCGTCGTGCCACGGGGCAGGATAGATGCTCACGCGGTCGTCATCGAGTTCGTAGAGCGCGTCTTCGCCGACCCACGATTCGTCGTCTGTGAGCCGTTCGTCGAGTTCGTGTTCGAGGGTTCCGTCGGTGAACTCGGGAGCAGTCCCTCTAAGAGGGTCCGAGCGCGCATCGAGCGTGAGGTTCGCATCGGTCAAGGCCCGCCCGTACTCCATGAGTGTGTCGTGGGCGACGCCCGGTTCATCAGGCGAGTGGTGCTGTTGGACGAGTCGGAGCAGGTCATCGACTGAGAGTGCCTCGCGCTCTTTTGCCGCGGAGAGAACGCGCTCTTCGAGTTCGACCATGCGGCGAGTATGACTGTCCGTGGAATAAGCATCCCGGCCATGGTATTCCAACCCACTACCCAATTGATGCTTTGAAAAATCAGCGCTAGCAGCCCCATCTGTACACTCACAGGCTATGAACACCATATACCACTTTGACGAAATACGGTGATACGGTGGATATGATGAACGGATTTCTCAGGACAGCCGGACGAATGGTCAGACACATACTTCCTCGGATCATTTCACGACTGAATCATGAGCGAGTCACGAACCGAACCGACGAGTCAACAGACCCCCTACGAGGATATCGTCCTCGCACAGATAGAGCGAGGCCAACGCGAACTCGAACGACGGGCGGATGGGCTGTTTCTCTCGGCGCTCGCTGCCGGTCTCGACATCGGATTCGGCCCGCTGGCGATGGTTATCTTCCTCTCGCTCATCGGTGGTGCGTTCGGGCACTTTCTCTCCGAGTTCATCCTTGCAAACCTGTACTCGATTGGGTTCATCTTCGTGGTGATCGGGCGCTCTGAGCTATTCACCGAGCACACCGCAACGGCGGTGTTTCCCGTCCTCGACGGGCGGGAATCGCTCGCTGCACTCGGTCGCCTCTGGGGGGTAGTCTTCGTTGGGAACGTCATCGGGGCCGCGATATTCGCGGGCGGAATCGTCTTTGCGACACCGACCGACCTCATTCACCCCGAGGCGTTCGCCGAACTCGCGGCGACGTACACCACCCAAGAGTCGCTGGTGTTGCTCGTGGGTGCGGTGTTTGCCGGCTGGCTCATGGGACTCGTCTCGTGGCTCGTCGCAGCGGCCCAAGACACGATGGGACGGGTGTTTTTCGTCTGGCTCCCGACGGCGGTCATCGCCTTCGCACACTTCCCGCACTCCATTGCGGGGACCGTCGAAGTCCTCCTGGGCACCTTCGCCAGCCCGGACATCACGCTGTTCGAGTACGGCCGATTTCTGCTGATTGCGACGGTCGGTAACGCAATCGGTGGAACGTTCTTCATCGCACTCCTGCGGTATGGCCACGTCGTTCGGAGCGACGGGAGGTAAACAGCCCACAAACAAGCAAACACGGAAGTCGCAACCCCTTAGACGCACGCCGAGGATTCTCGAACAATGAACGAGGGTTTCGAGCTTCGAAGCACTGACGCCGCGGGGCGAATCGGCGAACTCTCCGTTCCCCGGTCTGATGTCGTGGTCGAGACGCCCGCACTCATGCCCGTTATCAACCCAAATGTCCTGACGATTTCACCCGCGCGTCTCGAAGGCGAGTTCGGCGCAGAGTTATGTATTACTAATGGATATATCATTTCACAAAGCGGCGACCTCCGCGAGCGTGCCCTCGCTACTGGATTGCACGACTTGCTCGATTTTTCGGGCGCGATCATGACCGACTCGGGGTCGTTTCAACTCATGGAGTATGGGGGAATCGACACCACCACACCCGAGATTCTCGATTTTCAATATCGTATTGGTGCCGATATCGGGACGCCCATCGATATCCCGACGTCGCCCGACGCGAGCCGCGAGCGTGCTGAGAACGACCTCGAACTCACACAATCGCGGATCGAATCCACCCGAGATATCGACACCGGAGAGATGCTCGTGAACGCACCCGTTCAAGGCTCGACCTATCCCGAGTTGCGCGAGATGGCTGGCCGGGATGCCGACGCCACAGGATTGGACGTGTTTCCGATTGGTGGCGTCGTCCCGCTACTGAACGCCTATCGGTACGACGAAATGGTCGATGTGGTTGCCGCCGCAAAACGTGGTCTCGGTGTGGATGGCCCGGTGCATCTGTTCGGCGCGGGCCATCCGATGATGTTCGCGCTCGCGGTCGCGCTCGGCTGTGACCTGTTCGATTCGG
>DASSKS010000174.1:0-4174 GCA_035690245.1 Halococcus sp.
GATACGATGTGGAGGTGCCGTTCGAACCGGGCCGGACCGACGCCTCACAGGAATGGACCGATGTCGAGTCCTTCGAGGCACTTGAACCCGAAGCCGACGGGTTCCGGAACTACCTCGGTAGCGACCACGACGATTCGGCCGAGGAACTGCTGATCGATAGGGCCGACCTCCTGGATCTGACGGGTCCCGAGATGACGGTGCTGGTCGGCGGTATGCGCGCGCTGGGCGCGAACTACGAGGACACAGACCTCGGCGTCCTCACCGACCGGCCGGGGACGTTGACCAATGACTTCTTCGTGAACCTGCTCGATATGGACTACGAGTGGGAAGGAGCCGAAGAACCCGAGTCTGAATCCGAGGACATCATGGAGCGCGAGAAGCCCTCGGACGCCCAGGAGATCTACGAGATACGCGACCGTGAGACGGGCGAGGTCGAGTGGACGGGCACTCGCGTAGACCTCGTCTTCGGGTCGAACGCCCGGCTTCGCGCCATCGCGGACATCTATGCGTCCGACGACGCCGAGGAGAAATTCGTGCGTGACTTCGTGGATGCGTGGGAGAACGTGATGAGTCTCGACCGGTTCGACCTCGAATGAGCTGAGCGTGCGAGCCTCCGGGTCGGCGGCTGTGTACGGCGTCTCGATGGAATGTAGCCACGGTTCCCAATTCGGTCTCGTAGATGAGCCGTGAATACGTGCCGAAAACAGTGGGGCGTGACGTTTTCCGCTGGCCCAGCACTTTCCTCGTCGTGATGGATGAGTCGGAAGATTTCCGGCCCATGACCCGCTTGGCAACTGAGTTGGGTGAAGAGCGGGTCAATCGGGTGTTATTTCTTAACTTCAAAGCGCTGACCTGGTTTCTCTGGGTTCCTATCGAGGTCATCAAGTGACCGATGGTCGTATCCGTCAGTCATGGTTGGTAGTACCGATAACATCTAATCAACCTATCTACTTTGCGTTGATGAAGCGCTAGTGCGTTGATTTATTGTTATCGGTGCATGATAGTGCGATATATGTTCACGGACAAAACACATCTCCCTGAAACAGTCCGTTCGCTCCGTTCGGGCCGTGAGATACCGATCACCCATGCCGAACGCTGTTGTGATCGGACGACGGCGGTTGAGGATGAGATCCATGCTCTAGTTCCAGAAGAGGATCGGTGGCAGCGACTCCAGAAGCAGGCACACGAATGCGAAACAGATGCGTCGAACATGATCGACAAACCTCCGTTATACGGCGTTCCGGTCGGTATAAAGGATATCTTTCATGTCGATGGTATTGCTACCAATGCCGGGTCGGATCTCCCGTCCGAGGTACTTGCCGGCCCGGAATCCGTTGCCTGGAAGCGTCTCCGCACGGCGGGGGCTGTTCCGTTCGCCAAGACAGTCACGACCGAATTTGCGTACTTCGAGCCTGGCCCAACGCGAAATCCGCACGATACACATCGGACTCCTGGCGGGTCGAGCAGCGGGTCGGCTGCGGCCGTAGCCGCTGGGTTTTGTCCACTCGCTCTCGGCACTCAGACTATCGGTTCGATAGTCCGCCCAGCGGCGTTTTGTGGCGTCATCGGCTTCAAGCCGACCTATAACCGGGTTCCGACAGAGGGAGTGCTTCCCCTTGCTCCATCGCTCGACCACGTAGGACTCTTTACTCAAAACATCGAAGGACTCGCTCTCGCCGCCTCGGTCGTCTGCGACGATTGGGCGGTGCTGCCGGATCCAGTGGACCGACCGACCCTCGGTGTACCTGCCGACGCCTATCTCGACCAGGCTGATGAGACCGGCAGAACACACTTCGAACACCATCTCTCGGACCTCGCGGCTGCCGGCTATGAGGTCGTCCGAACTGACATCCTCAACGATATCGACACGGTAAACGACCAGCACAACCGACTCATGGCCGCTGAAGCAGCGCTCTGTCACCGGAAAAACGGGTGGTATCCCGACTATCGCGACCGATATGCCGAGTCCACGCTCGAACTCATCGAGGAGGGCGAGTCCGTGCCAACCGCGGAGGTAGCCACGGGCCGTATGGCTCGTATTACCCTCCGTGCCGAGATTGAGTCCGCGATGGCTGACAACGGCATCGATATGTGGGTGAGTCCCGCCGCGACGGGGCCTGCCCCGGAAGGTATTGAGAGTACCGGCGATCCTGCAATGAACCTACCGTGGACGAACACTGGAATGCCGGCACTGACCCTTCCTGTCGCCCGCACCGATGCAGGTCTCCCGCTCGGGTTGCAGTGCGTGTCGGCCACTGACGCGGACGAGAGTCTCCTCATATGGGCAGCACTCATCGCCGAAGATTTAGGAACGATAGTTGATTGATAGTTGTAATGAGCCGCCAGCAGGGCTTCCTCGCTTCCCCGTCATGTCCATCATTCCAAACACACCCGACTGAGAACGTCTGTCAAGGACGCAGACTGTGGGTGTTGCTGCGCCGAAGCGTGCAGCAACGCCCGCCAGATCCACATTTTGAGCCGGTCGAACGACTTGTAGATTGGCGTGTATTTGGGAACATCTCGATAACGGCCGAGTACCTCACGAATCTCGCTCAGGTACTCCAGTCGGTTCTCGATTTTCAGGTAGCTAAGTTTCCTCGCCTACAGCCGTATGCATGACGACCTCGCCGCCGATGTCGCCGGAATCGAACTCCGATACCAGCGATGCGATGGTGTGCATTGCAATGGCGACCCCGGTTTTCATGTCTGCACTCCCTCGACCATACAGCCGGCCATCCCTGACCTCGGGATCATAAGGGTCGCTTGTCCACTGGCCGTGGTCACCCGCTGGAACCACGTCAATATGACCGTTCAGAACAACAACCGGACCAGCACCGTTCCCGATGCGTGCACCGACGCACGGCCGGTCTGGAAATGGCTCTCGAATGAGTTCTGCGTCTACGCCGCGCTCTGTCAGCCACTCCGCGATGAACGCCGCACACGCCTGCTCGTTCCCCGGTGGGTTCTCGCTCTCATAGCTCACCAGTTCGCTAACTAGTTCGACGACCTCCCCATTCATTCGAGCCTCACTTCGGGAGCCGCAAGGTTGATTGCTGCGGTTCCGAGTGTGTTCGCAGCGGCATAGCAGTCTGCGTCGGTCGTGAACTCCTTCGGACTATGACTGTATCCCCCCTCGCTCACCGCGAACACCATCGCGGCGTCCGTGACGGCGGCAGCGTGGGTGGCGTCGTGGCCCGCACCACTCGTCAACTCCATCGAATCTAGCCCGAGTTGATCGGTGGCATTCCACACCGCGTTCACTGTCCGTTCTGGAAACGTGACTGTGGAGGCGTGCTGGCGGTCCACTGTCTCGCTATTGACGCCCTCTCTGTCCGCGGCGTATTCTACCTCCGAGAGTACGCGTTCTCGCGCCTTCCTGACGAGGTCATCCGTGGGCGCGCGAGCGTCCCATGTGAACGACACCTCGCCGGGAATGACGTTGATAGAATCCGGTTCGAGGTTGATGCTCCCTGTCGTCGCCACGACCTCCGGGTCAAGCGTTGCGGGCAGACGCCGGATACCCGTCACTACGTCGCTTGCCGCAACGAGTGCGTCTGACCGGTGATCCATCGGAGTCGTTCCCGTGTGGTTGGCCTCGCCATTGAGCGTTACTTCGCCCCACGTGAATCCGACGATACCCGTTACAACACCGACATCCGCACCCGTCGCTTCCAATCGAGGTCCTTGCTCAATGTGGAGTTCGAGATAGGCCTCATATTCCTCGTGTGGTTCCGCTGGTTCGTCCCCTAAATATCCGATTCCTTCGAGTGCGTCTTCGAAGCGTATGCCTTCACTGTCCGTCGTATCGTATGCTTCCTCGATAGAGGTCTGTCCCGCCCAGACACCCGACCCAAACATCGCAGGCTGAAATCGAGACCCCTCCTCATTCGTCCAGTTCACGACCTCAATGGGATGATCGGTTTCGACACTGCGCTCGTTCAGCGTCCGCACAATTTCAAGTGCCGCGATACAGCCAAGAGCGCCATCGTAAATCCCACCGTTCGGCTGAGAATCGAGATGGGAGCCGATGAGTACGGGCGCGGCACTCGGTTCTATACCCTCGCGCCGGCCAAATATGTTTCCTACGGCGTCAACCCATACGGTGAGGCCTGCTTCTTCCAATTGCTCAACCCACCAGTCTCGGATGTTCTGATCCGAATTCGTCAGCGTCAAT
>DASSKS010000175.1:0-10501 GCA_035690245.1 Halococcus sp.
GGCATCGCGCTCTAACCCGTCGAGTTCCTCGCGCGAAATGTCACCTTCGGCGTAGGCTCCGACGCCCTCGAAAACGTCCTGAATCGTGACATCTCGGCCCTCGTGGTGGCCAGGAAGGATGGTTCCCCCATAGACGAACACACTCGGGAGATCAGTCCGAATCGCGGCCATCATCATCCCCGGCAGATTTTTGTCACACCCTGCCACGGTCACGAGCGCGTCCATGCGCTCGCCGAACGAAACCAGTTCTACCGAATCGGCGATGACCTCTCGACTGATCAGAGAGGCTTTCATTCCCTCAGTCCCCATCGAGATGGCATCAGAAACCGTGACGGTCCCGAACTCGATTGGCATACCGTCAGCCGCGTCGATGCCGTCGATGGCGGCGTCTGCGACCGAATCGAGGTGGACGTTACAGGGGGTGACATCCGCCGCGGGGTTCGCAACGCCGACCATCGGCGAGTCGAGGTCTGCGTCGTCGAAGCCCATCGCGCGGAACATCGAGCGGTGGGGCGCGCGGTCTGGACCATCCGTGATTTCGCGGCTTCGCAGGTGGTCCGATTTTTCGTGGTCTGGTTTTTGCGACTGTTGGCTCATAGTTCGGTGTCGGCGGCCATCACCATAAGTCACACCGATACTCCCGTCCGCTCGAACCAAGTCGAATATGTTTTGAGGCCTGCGCCGGCAGGAAGAATGATGAGTTCGACCGTGGCCGTCGCACACTACCCAGAAGGGGCGGGTCACGCGACCCGAATGCTGGCGGTGGCAAGAGCGCTCGAAGACCGCGGCGCAGACGTCACGCTCGCCGGCGGCGGTCCGGGCGCACGCTTCATCGAATACAACGGCTACGACCAGTTCGAGCCGTTTCCCGTCGATTTCATCGGCGACTACCAAGGCGGGTCGATTCTGCACGTGCTCACACACAGCATTCCAAACAGCGCGCGCCGCGTGTTCGACTATCTGGACTGGCTCGAAGCGGAGTGCCCGGACGCGCTCCTCACCGACGATATGTTCGCCGCGATAGCCGCCGAGTTCACCGAAATCCCGCTCTTTGTCTGTACACACAACGCTTCTTCGTACTACGATGCGGTCATCGAGCAGGGATTCACGTGGCTGCTCAATCGCCACCAGCGCCACGCTGCCGAGGCGTTTTTCTATCCCGCTATCTGGCCACTCGACCACAACGACCCGCCCGGCGTGACCCACATCCCGCCGATTGCACTCGACATCCCAGAACACGAACGAGTGGAGATGTCGAGGAGCGAGCGGATACGTGTGCTCCCGGATGGTGCGTGTGCGCCCGCAGAGCCGAGTGAGGTCCTCGTCGTGCCGAGCGCGTACTCGACGGGGTTCGACGTGCTCACGGACCGGCTTCGGGCGGCGGGATACGACGCGACGCTCGTCGGTGGCGATGGCTGGAAGTGCGTTTCGGCGCTCCTTCCGCATATTCGTGCCGCCGACAAGGTGGTCTGTTCTGGGTATTCGACGATTATGGAGGCTGCCGTCGCGGGTACTCCGTGTGTCATCTATCCGTTTACCGACGAACAACACGGTGTTTCGCGGGTCATCGAACGCACCGGTCTTACCGGATTTCAGGTCGAACACTCGATTTCTCACGTGGTGCGGGCGGTCGGTCAGCCGCTTTCGTCTCCTGATTACGAAAACGGCGCGGGGCGGGCAGCGGCAACCCTGCTCGATGTAATCGAGTAGAAACCGACTTTTCCGTGCGCCGTCAGCAAGACGTATGCGGGTTCGAGTCACCGCCGGCGCGCGGCTGCATTTCGGGTTTCAGAACCTCTCGCTCGCGCGCGAACGGCTGTATGGCGGTCTCGGGGTCGCCCTCGCTGAGCCACGAGTGGTCATCGAGGCGAAACCGGCAGGCGAGGTGCGCTGTGCGGACTCGCAGGTGAGGACGTACACAGAGCGCGCAGTCACCCTTCTCGATGTATCGGGTGCCGAAATCGAAATTCATGAACGACTCCCCAATCACGTGGGTCTCGGGAGCGGTACACAGCTCGCGCTGTCGGTGCTCGCGGCGGTCGCACGCGCTCACGACCGCGAGCCACAGGTGAGAGCGCACGCACCCGCACTCGGTCGTGGCGGACGGAGTGGCGTCGGCTGTGCAACCTTCGAACACGGGGGCTTCGTCATCGACGCCGGTCACCCCGCAAAACGATTTACGACCACGCCACCGCCAGCGGGCGACTGGAGCGTTCCGAAGCCGGTCGCGCGCCACACGCTCCCCGAGTCGTGGAGATTCGTCGTCGTGATTCCCGACATCGACACAGGTCGAAGCGGCGAGCGCGAAACCGAGAGCATCGGACGGGTGGTCGAACACGCAGACCCAGCCATCGCCGACGACATCGCCCGCCTCGTCTCACAACGACTGCTTCCGGCGGCTGCCGAGCACGACTGGAAGGCGTTCGGGAGCGCTATCGGTGAACTGAGTCGGTTGAACGGTGCGTGGTACGCCGACGAACAGGGTGGAATCTATCGCCCGCCGCTCGGCGAACTCATCGACGCGCTCGGGACCTCCTCCGTGGTTGCAGGTGCGGGCCAGTCGTCGTGGGGACCTGCTGTGTATGGGCTGACCGATAGCGAGAGTGCAGAGGAGGCGCAGACAGCCGCCCACGAAGCACTCTCGTCTGTGGGCGTTGATGGCGAAGTCATGGTGTGTGCGCCACGGAACGAGGGTGCGCGAATCGAAGTGAAGTGATGTGGACGAAAGAATGATATCGTGGCCAACTGAGCAGCAGCTAGTGAGATATTCATGACGGATCTGTGCACGTCTGCGACCGAAGAATACGCAGCGAGGCAGTTATTTCGAGACGTTGCAGACGAGATGACAGAATGGCTCGACAATGATTCGTCCGGCCACGATATCGACCACGCATGGCGCGTCTTCAATATTGGAATGCGATTGGCCGAATCAGAAGGAGCCGATGTCGAGGTGGTCGGCGGGGCTGCGCTCACACACGACATCCATCGGACGATGGGCAACGAGGGAGAATACGTCCATCCGAAAGAATCACTCTCCGAGGTGCGCGCTGTGCTGGAGGCAGCCGACTTTCCCGAGGAGAAAATCACTGACGTGCTCCACTGTGTCGAGGTCCACGACGAGTATGCATTCCGTGGAATCGAACATCCTGCCGAAACTACCGAGGCAGAAATCCTCCGGGATGCGGACAACCTTGATGCCATCGGCGCAGTCGGCATCGCCAGAAATTTCGCCTTTACTGGTGTCGTCGGCAACCCGCTGTGGGACCCCGATGGTGAGCAGTATTCGGGTCTCGAACACTACTACGACAAACTCCTCCACCTCACAGACGAGATGAACACCGAGGCGGCGAAAGCGCTCGCCGAAGAACGCCATGCATTCACCGAGCGGTTTGTCGAACGTTTCGAACAGGAGTGGTACGGGGAACTGTAACCGACCTCGACGACCGGCTGTTTTTGCGTTTCGAGAACGTAGTTTGAGTATGCAGTTCTGCGATAGCTGCGGGTCGATGATGCACGCAGACGGCGAGGAAATGGTCTGTGCTGGCTGTGGAGCGCGCGTACAGAAGGATACCGAACGCGCGGCGGCGTTCGTGAGTACTGAGAGCCAGACCCACGACGACGTCATCGAAACCGACGAGAACGCCGCAGACGAGGGCAAACCCACAACTGAAATCGAGTGCGAACGGTGTGGTAACGACCGGGCGTGGTACACCATCAAACAGACGGGTTCAGCCGACGAGCCACCCACTCGATTTTTTAAGTGTACCGAGTGCGGCCATCGCTGGCGCGGATATAGTTGAAAGCGAAAGGCTTTGCCCGCCACAGCGCAGATATCGGGCGTGAACGACGAACGCCGGGTCGAAGTCCATCCCGGCTGTGAGGCGGTCATCGATTTCGACCCCGAACTCACCTTCGAGTGCGTCGATTCGTGTACGTGGTGTTGTCAGCACGGAGTCCTGCTTTCGGACCACGACCTGCTCGAACTCGCAGAGCGCGCGAATCTCAATCACGCGACGACTGACTTTCGAGGCAAACGAGCCATCCGCCGCGAGCGAAAGGACAGAGACGAACACACGAGCGCAGACGGCGCGGCGTGTTATTTCCTGAGTGATGACGGACTGTGTGAACTTCATGCGGACTACGGCTGGAAACCCGCGCGGTGTTCGGTGTTTCCGCTCGAAATCAGCCTCGATGACGAGGACATTCACGTCTCGGTGCGCGAGGAGGCCCACGACCACTGTGAGGGACTCGACGTGAGCGACCGGCGCGTCATCGACCATCTCGATTCGTTCCTCCCAGAAGTGCTGTGGTCGCTACGGAATCCAGAAACCGAAATCAAACTGTAACGTAAACCTCCATGCAAATCAAATAATCAAATCCCATTAACGCATCTAGCAGCGGCTGACGGCTCTTTTGGAACAACTCACAACGGTGAACTGTATCAGAGACTGCAAATCCTGACACAAAGGAGAACCGCAGGCCACACCCTCCCCAGCCGATTCCTTCGCTCACTGCGTTCGCTCACTCATCCCTCGCACGCCGATTTGCGCTCGGTGCTCGTTTCACTCGCACACGAGCGCGAGCGCGCGCCACCGCCTCTCGACTAGATTTTCGACCGAGAGCACGCAAAACGGCAAGCCCGGTTTTGAAAAAGTATATAATCGACGTGAATCACATCCCAATCCATATGGAAGACACGCTGGCGTTGTTCGGGATGTGCGCCATCGGCGCGGTGGTGTACGGCGTCGTCCTCGCCCAAGCGAAAGTGCAGTCGTGGCTCGGGAAAACTCGTCTGGCCGCTATCGAAACCGAACTCGAACAGAGTAACGAATAGCGGGGTGGAAATCGAGTATTGGTGCCACGCAACGGCCACCCCGTGGGGCACATCCCCGTCCGTGGATAGCCGAGCAGTGAACTAAATCAACACCCTTGATAGCTCAGGTGTCTTATCCGAAGAGGTTACTGGCGAGTCGCTCACAGCCACGACGAAGCCGCTCGGAGGCAGCCTGATTAGAGATACCGAGTTCGTCTGCGAGGTCTGAAAGCGTCACCTTGCGGGGAATATCGAAGTAGCCGCGCTCGTGAGCCAAGCGGAGCGTCTCGCGCTGGGAGGTCGTGAGTCGGTCCCGCGGCGGCCCGCGCTTTGGGTCGCTGTCATACAGCCTATCGAGCCTGAAATCGAGGGCGTTCTCGTCACAGAACGTCCTGAACGCGCGCAACGTCTCGCGGTCGGGAAAGCGCATTCGGACGTGCCACCGACCGTCTGCATACCGCATTTCGAGGCGCGCAGCCCCTTGTTCGACCCATGCATCGTAGGTCACGACCGGGGCCGCACCAGTCAGGCACGCGCGATAGAGCCGCGGGTTCCCGGACTCGCTCAGTCGAGTGACATCGGTAACGGTCTCATCGTCCGCGAGGGCCGTCTCGAATGCGTCTAAGTCTCCGCCGCGCACCCAACAGAACATGACCGGCATTGCAGAGTGCGCCCCGTATTCGCGCTCGATGTCGAGTTCGACCGACGACGAGGCCGAGAGCGCCGCTGCGAACGAGAGCTTTTCGGGCGCAAGGGTGAACTCCGCGATAGCACTCATAACATAGATATATGCTACCACCACTCAAAACAGTTGGTGACTGATGAACCGAATGAGTGGTCAAAAGGAACACTGTTTCTGCGCGCCGGGACCACCTCAGGCAATCACGAACCACACGAGAAACACCACACCTGCGCCGAGGGCCGTGCTCACGACGGCGTGAACCCGGAGTCGGTCGAGCAGCGCGTGGGCGTCGCCGCTGAGTCTCGCTATTTCGCCGACTTCACTGCCGACCTCACACTCGGGCAGGAAGTCCATCGCAATGTGGAGGAAGATTCCGGCGGCGAAACCGAACACCACGGCGTTGAGCGCCATCGAAGTCGGTGGCTGGACCAATCCGACGAGGATGGCCGCGATACCGACGCCAGCGGCGGGAAGCGCAATCACTCCCAGAGAGTGGTCTCGACCCCCGAGTCGGCGGGCGACGGCATAACCCGCCGGCCCTCTGTGTGAGACGATGGCGAGTCCGAGCACCACTCCGAGGTCGGGAAGAAGCGTGTAGATGGCACCGACGACGACGCCGTCTGCGAGCGAGTGGGCGGTGAGTTGGGCGGTCGTCGTTTCGAGGGGTAAATCGAGGTGGGAAAACCGATGGCCAATAGTGTGACCGCCGTAGCCCACGAGCAGCCCCGCCGCGATGCCGAATCCGCCCAACTGTGGGTCGTAGCCGATTGCCTCTGGAATCAAAAAAACGGCGGCGCTCATGACCATCGCGCCGCTTGCGAGACCGTACCCCCAGACCAACCGTGTGGCGTGGGCGTTTTCTGCCCCCGAGCGCGCCGCCAGCACTGCTGCGCCGGCCATCGCAACGAACGCGACCCACCCGATTGCGAGTACCTTCCAGAGACCGGCTGCCGCCCCAATCCCCGAGAGAATGACGAATATTCCTATCCCAGTGAGACCGAGCCACGAGAATCGAACCGAATCATCGACACTGGAAAATTCGTTACTCCCCATCTAGTTAGTAACGTTGAGACTAAAGTTAATAAAACCGTCGCAAGTCAGACGAACCGAGTGGGTAATTCCGCAGGTGATCTCCCCGATTGGGTGTAGAGTCCCCCAAATATCGGTCAGTCGTCTTATATGGGCGGCGGTCCGTGTTCCGTCAATGGATTCGCTCACGGGGCGGTCGAACTCGCTCGCCGGACAGGAGGTCGCCGTGGTCGGCGGTGGTTTCGGTGGATTGTCGGCGGCGTGTTATCTCGCGGATGCGGGAGCCGATGTCGTCGTGTTAGAGAAAAACGAACAGGTCGGCGGGCGCGCTTCGCAGTTCGAGAAAGAAGGATTTCGCTTCGATATGGGTCCGTCGTGGTATCTGATGCCGGATGTCTTCGAGCGATTTTTCGGCCACTTTGGTACGCACCCAGAGGAGTACTACGGACTCGAACGCCTCGACCCCCACTATCGAGTGTTCTTCAAAGACGGCAACCGAGTGGACCTCACGCCCGACCGTGACCAAGTCAGAGCGACGTTCGAATCCTACGAACAGGGCGGGGCCAAAGCATTTGATGACTATTTGAATCGGAGCGAGCGCACCTACAAGGCCGCGATGGAGCGCTTCGTCTACACCGACCGGCCTACCCTCAGAGACTGGGTGGATTTCGACGTGTTTCGCTCCGCGCCGGTGGGAGTGAGCCTGCTGCGCTCGATGGAGAGTCACGTATCGAACTACTTCGAGGACCCGAAACTCCAACAGATAATGCAGTACACCTTGGTTTTTCTCGGTGGCTCACCCAAGAACACACCAGCACTCTACACCATGATGAGCCACGTCGATTTCAACCTCGGCGTCTATTATCCAGAAGGCGGCTTTGGCGGCGTGGTCGATGGCATCGCAGCCCTCGCGCGCGAGTTGGGTGTCACCTTCGAGACAGACAGCGAAGTCACAGAAATCACCCGGCGGCGCGATGGTTTTCTGCTCGATACCGTTGCAGGCGACTATACCACAGAAATCGTCGTCAGCGATGCCGATTACGCCCACACAGAACAGGACCTCCTGCCCGAACACGAGCGCCAGTACACAGAAGACTACTGGGAGAAACGCACACTTGCACCCTCTGCGTTTTTACTCTATCTCGGCATCGAAGGCGCGGTTGAACCACTGGCTCACCATACCCTCGTGCTTCCGACCGACTGGGACGGCCATTTCTCCCAGATTTTCGAAGAACCCGCATGGCCCGACGACCCGGCCTACTACCTCTGTGTGCCCTCGAAAACAGACGACAGCGTCGCGCCGGAGGGCCACTCGAATCTGTTTGCACTCGTCCCGATTGCGCCGGGTCTCGACGACACGCCCGAAATCCGCGAGCGCTACCGCGAGAAAATCATTGAGGATATCGCCACGAACACCGGCGTCAATCTGGAAAAACGAATCGCGTTCGAAAAAACGTTCTGTATTTCGGATTTCGCGGAGCGCTACAACAGTTATCAGGGAACGGCACTCGGTCTCGCGCATACGCTCCGTCAGACCGCGCTGTTTCGCCCGCCACATCGCTCAGAGACCGTCCCGGACCTCTACTTTACCGGGTCGTACACCACACCAGGTATCGGCGTGCCGATGTGTCTCATCAGTGGCGAACACGCTGCGAACGCCGTCATTTCGGACCACACATGAGCGTCACAGAGCGCGTCCGTCGAGGAGTGGACCGACTCGGGGAATTCATTCCGCCCGAATCCCGTACTGGGTATCTCCTTCGGCTCTCGCGGCCTCGGTTTTGGTCCTATCTCGCCGGGCCTGTTGTCGTCGGTGTGGTCTATGCCGCAGACACCCTCCCCGAACTGATTTCTCCGGTTGCGCTCGCGCTCTTTTGTTATTTTCTCGTTCCAGCGAACGTCTTTCTCTACGGCGTCAACGACATCTTCGATGCCGACATCGACGCACAGAACCCCAAAAAAGAGGGGCGTGAGGTACGCTATACCGGTGAGAGAACAGTACTCGCCGCGGTACTCGCAAGCGGTTTTCTCGGACTGGGATTCGTGCCCGTTCTCCCGATGGCGGCGCTTTGGGTGTTCGTGCTCTTTGGATTTCTTGCCATCGAATACAGCGCTCCCCCGTTTCGATTTAAAACTACCCCACTGCTCGATTCGGTTTCCAATGGGCTGTATGTCCTTCCGGGAGTCATCGCCTATACCGCCATCGCGAGTGAATTGCCGCCGCTCGCCGCCGTTTTGGGGGGCTGGCTCTGGACGATGGGGATGCATACCTTCTCTGCGATTCCAGACATCGACCCCGACCGACAGGCAGGAGTTCGGACGACCGCCGTTTTCCTCGGCGAACGACGGACCTACGGGTACTGTGCTGTGTGTTGGCTCGCGGCGGCGATTGCGTTCTGGTTCGTCCACCCGTTTTTCACTGCCCTTCTGCTCGCCTATCCTCTGTTGGTGTTTGCCATCATCCGGTCATCGGTGGCAATCGAACGCGCCTACTGGTGGTATCCCGCGGTGAATACACTCGTTGGGATGGTCATGACGCTCGGCGGACTCTGGGTGTTGGTGTATGGCGGCTGAAACCGCGACACGGCAGCGAATCGAGGCGCGCCTCGATAGACTAGTCCTCGAAAACCGATTCACGATTGCGGTACTGTTTCCAGCGGTCGGTGCAGTTCTCCTGCTTGCGAGCGCCGAGGCTCTCGTCGGCCCGCCGCTTCGATACAATCCATCTCTCATCCTGCTGGGAACGCTTGTAATGCGCCTTCCTCTCATAGCGGGTATCGCGCCGTTGCTCAACCGTCGGGCGACGCTCGGATTGGGCGCACTCGTCGCCTATGCCTACGCCATCGAACTCGCCGGCGTCACGACCGGGTGGCCCTACGGGAACTTCGAATACACCATCGCATTGGGACCGATGTTCGCTGGTGTCCCGCTCGGTCTGCCTGTCTTTTTCGTTCCCTTGGTTTTGAATAGCTATCTGCTCTGTTTACTTCTACTCGGAGAGACCGCAACGCGGCGCATCGTGCGCCTCCTCTGCGTGATTTTCGTCGTGTTGTGCGTCGACCTCGTGCTCGACCCCGGCGCGGTCGCAGTAGGATTCTGGACCTACCACGGAGGGATTTATTACGGCGTTCCGCTCTCGAATTACCTCGGCTGGGTGCTTTCTGCGACCATCTCTGTATTCGTACTCGACATCTCCTTCGACCGCACGCGACTCACGAACCGCCTCGAAAACTGTGAATTCATGCTCGACGACCTCGTGAGCTTCGTGGTGCTCTGGGGGTCGGTAAACGCCTATTTCGGCAACTGGATTCCGGTCTGTGTGGCGCTGTTCTTGGCCGGTGGCTTACTTAAGACCGACCGCTATGACTTTCCCGTGACAGCCGCCCTGCCCTAAGACGGGGTTTTGTGCCTGCTTTCACGCAATCTACATAATTGTTTTGTCCATCCGCGAACTGTACTCTCTATGAGCCGCGAGGAACTACGAGAAGCGAGCGAGTCTCTCAAAGCGTGTCAGGATGTCGATGACAGTGCCGTGGCCGAGCGCATCGAGGGTCTCACAGACCAACTCGAAACGCTGGCCGAAGCGTCGCGCGGTCCAGACCAAGGACGCATCGCCCGCATGGAGAACGCACTCTCGGAAATCGAGGCCCAACTCGACGGCGATGCCCGCGAGAAGGTGAGAGAGGCCCACGAACGACTCAGGGAGTATCGTGGAACGGTCGGGGGTGTCTAAACACCCACTTTTTTCCTTGCTACGAGACGGCGAAGCCGTCTCGGCATCTCGCAGGAGCTTCGCTCCTGCGGACTCATCGGAAGACCGGAGGTCTTCCGAGATGACGAAAGACGCCTTGAGTGGTCTGCGTAAGAAATGAATACTGGTCAGCGAGAGAACCAGCGAATTCGCTGCCGTCGTTCGATTTTTCGCCCCACAGAAACAGCCGTACTCCTCTACCATCCAAACGTTGCGCAGATCACTC
>DASSKS010000176.1:0-9113 GCA_035690245.1 Halococcus sp.
CCTGAAGGCGGCGACAAGGCAGAGATTCCGTGGGACGACGCGCGTGACGAACGCTGGGATGAAGCAATTGAGAGTCAGGCAGACGAATACGAGACGAAAGCACTCGATTCGAACGCACCCGCGATGTTGCTCTACTCCTCGGGCACGACAGGCAAACCGAAGGGTATTGTCGTTCCTCACGCGGGCCTTCTCGCTCAGTGTGCCAAAGAGGTCTTCTTCGGGTTCGACCACAAACCCGACGACCGATTCTTCTGGGTATCCGACATCGGCTGGATGATGGGACCGTGGACACTCATCGGCAATCACGCCTTCTCGGGTACCATCGTGATGTACGAGGGCGCACCAGACCATCCAGAACCCGACCGCTTCTGGCGGATGATAGACGACCACGACATCACCCAATTCGGCATCTCTCCGACGGCGATTCGCGCGCTCAGAAAACAGGGCGAGGAGTGGGTCGAACAGCACGACCTCTCAAGTCTCAGACTACTGGGTTCGACTGGCGAACCGTGGGACCCAGAATCATGGCTGTGGTTTTACGAACACGTCGGCAACAGTGAGGCCCCAATCATCAACATTTCGGGAGGCACTGAAATCTGTGGCTGTTTCCTGATGCCGATGCCGATACAACCTCTCAAACCCTGTACGCTCGGTGGTCCCGGTTTGGGCATGAACATCGACATCGTAAACAGCGAGGGCGAATCCGTCGCCGACAACCACGAGCGTGGATTCCTTGTCGCGCGCGATTCGTGTCCCTCGATGACCAAATCGCTCTGGAGCGGCGACGAGCGTTATTTGGAGGAATACTGGTCCACCTTCGAAGACCCGCCGCTGTGGGACCACGGCGACTGGGCACAAAAGGACGAAGACGGACTCTGGTTCCTCCACGGACGAGCGGACGATGCCCTGAACGTTGCCGGGCGAAAGGTGGGTCCAGCGGAGGTCGAGGGGGCACTCATCGAACACCCGAACGCGAATCAGGCCGCCGCGGTTGGCGTTCCAGACGACACCACTGGAACCGCTGTCGTAGCCTACGTCGTGCTCGAAGACGACGCCGAGGTTTCAGATAGCCTCCGCGAGGAACTCAAAGCACAGGTCGGCGAAGAGTTGGGCAAGCCGTTCAAACCCCGTGAGGTGCTCTTCGTCGATGAGTTCCCCAAAACCCAGTCGGGAAAAATCATCCGGCGGGCCATCGCGTCGATTTATCAGGGCGAGGAGTTGGGAGACATGGGTTCTATCGAGAATCCGGCGGCACTCGACGCTATCGCCGAAGCGACCTGACTTCGTCTTGCATTTGGCGGCTACGCGAGCGTTCTCGTCCCTTGCCTGCGCAACCCGCAGCCACATCACAATACGGGGCGAACAGATAGGTATGACCGAACAAAATCTCACCATCGACAAGTGCAGACAATGTGAAATGTGGTTCGTCGTCGGCTCCGTCGCCGAACTTCAGCGGCGGCTCACGGCCCACGAACTCGGTGTACACGGGAGCGTTGACCCGACCAGACCCGATCACCGGGCGACCGACGACGCCTAAAAATTCCGTTTCGTCGAATCTCGCTGGAAGGGTTATGCCGCCATCACGTCGCCTTCGGCTTCGAGCAGTTCCTTGTACCGATTGCGGATGGTGACTTCAGAGATATCTGCGACCTCGGAGACTGCACCTTGTGTGACCTTCTCGTTGGTGAGCAACGCAGCGGCATAGACGGCTGCTGCGGCCAGTCCCACAGGGCTTTTGCCGCTGATGATGCCCTCGTCCTTTGCGGTCTCTAAGAGCTGTCGGGCACGGCGTTCCGATTCCTCCGAAAGGTCCAAATCCGATGCAAACCGAGGCACGTAGCTCGCGGGGTCTGCCGGCTGAATCTCCAACCCTAACTCCCGCACCACATACCGATATGTACGGGTGAGTTCCATCTTGCCCACCCGAGAGACGGTCGCAATTTCGTCGAGGCTCCGGGGCGTGCCAGCCTGCCGGGCCGCCGCGTACAGCGCGGAGGTCGAGACGCCCTCGATACTCCTGCCGGGAAGCAAGTCCTCATCGAGCGCCCGACGATAAATCACCGACGCGGTCTCTCGAACCGAATCGGGAAGCCCGAGGGCAGAGGCCATCCGGTCGATTTCGCCGAGTGCCTGTTTCAGGTTGCGCTCTTTCGAGTCACGGGTGCGAAAGCGCTCGTTCCACGTGCGCAGGCGCTGCATCTTCTGGCGCTGTCGGCTCGACAGAGCGTTCCCGTAGGCGTCTTTGTTCTGCCAGCCGATGTTGGTCGAGAGGCCCTTGTCGTGCATCATATTGGTGGTGGGTGCTCCGACCCGACTCTTCTGGTCGCGTTCTGCGGAGTCGAACGCGCGCCACTCAGGTCCACGGTCGATTTCGTCGGTTTCGACGACAAGCCCACAGTTCGTACAGACGGTTTCGCCGTGTTCGGTGTCTGCGGCCAATCGCCCGCCGCACTCGGGACAGACCAACTCGTCTTCCGGTGCTTCCTGTTCGCTTTCGGTTTCTTCCTCTCGGGTCCGTTCTTCTTCGTCGTTGAGTCGCGTTGTCGTGTCGCTCATGATTTTGGTAGTGTGATGCGGTCGGCTGCTGGGGAGTGGTTCACGGACGGTCCCAGAACTCGGTACTTAACCAAGCGTTAGCCCGTAAAGTACTTAAATGTATCGATGGTTGCCCGCCGAGATCCGGCGGTTCACGGGGGTAACAACGGCGTGAGGAGGGGGCATAAATCACCTGTTTTTTCGACGGGTTCAAGATGAACGAGCAGAGGAGTTGAACAGGAACCAAACGATTAGGGTGTGGGGTGCGAGTAGTCGGTATGGCGCTTCGACACCCGCCGTTGGGAGACGTACACGACGCTCGCGGCGCACAATCCACCGAATTCGGCGGCTGGGAGATGCCCGTCGAGTTTTCGTCTATTCGTACTGAACACGAGAGCGTCCGCGAATCCGTCGGCAAGTTCGATGTCTCGCACATGGGCCAAATCGAGGTTTCGGGACCGAATGCTGCGGAACTGATGAACCGACTCACCACCAATGACGTGAGCGCACTCAGTCGTGGAAACGCCCAGTACGCGATGATTACCGATTCGGAGGGGGTGATTCTCGATGACACGGTGTTGTACCGACTGCCCGAGGATAACGAAGGTGACTTCCTGTTCATTCCGAACGCGGGCCACGACAGGGAGATGGCTGAACGCTTTGCGACCCACCGCGACGAGTGGGACCTCGATGCCATGGTCGAAAACCACACTGAAGAGTACGCGATGTTCGCGGTGCAGGGACCCGATGCGCCCGCCCTCGTCGGTGCTGCACTCGGCAACGACACACCCGATGACCTCTCGCGCTTTTCGGCGACTGCCACGACCGTCGCCGGCACCGAGTGTCTCCTCGCGCGCACGGGTTACACCGGCGAAGATGGCTTCGAACTGCTCTGTCCGTGGGCAGCAGCAGAAGCGGTCTGGGATACCTTCGAGTGTCAACCCTGCGGTCTCGGCGCGCGCGACACCCTCCGCATCGAAGCCGGATTTTTGCTTTCGGGACAGGACTTCGACCCCAAAACCAACCCCCGCAACCCCTATGAGGCGGGCGTGGATTTTGCTGTGGACGTAGATACCGAGTTCGTCGGGCGCGATGCGCTTGCGCGCGTTGCGGAGTCGGGTCCCGCAGAGCAATTCGTCGGGTTCGAACTCGCTGAGCGCGGTGTGCCCCGACACGGATACGATATCACTGATACAGAGGACGAGATTATTGGTACTGTGACGAGCGGAACGATGGCTCCCTCCCTCTCAGTACCAGTGGGAATGGGCTACGTTCCTGTGGAGTACGCAGAGCCGGACACGGAGATTGCAGTCCGTATCCGTGGCGAGTCGAAAGAGGCACGTATCCGGGCACTCCCATTCTACGAACGATGAGCTTCGACATCCCAGACGACCGCCGGTACATGGAGAGCCACGAGTGGGTACGAAAAGACGACGGCACGGCCAGAATCGGGATTTCCGACTTCGCACAGGACGAACTCGGCGACATCGTGTTCGTGGAGTTTCCAGATGAGGGCGATACAGTCACCCACGACGAGGAGTTCGGCGTGGTCGAGTCCATCAAGGCGGTTTCTGACCTCTATTCGCCGGTTTCAGGGACCGTGACCGAGACGAACGACGAACTCCCCGATTCTCCGGAACGCATCAACGACGACCCCTACGGCGAGGGCTGGATGTTCGAGGTCGAACTCGATGAGGAGAACGGATTCGATGAACTACTGCGTGCCGAGGAGTATCGCGAGCAAATCGAATAATCGGTTTCGCTGTTCTGCGAGCGAACCCACACGTTCAGTTTTTGGGCGTGACCACCGCTCCGAGCGTCTGGGCGACGATGTTCCCATCACGGATGACGAACGTATCGGTCGCAAACTCGTACTCGTTATCCGGCGTCTCGGCGTGCCACACGATGTATGCGTATTCGTCCTCGACGGTTCTCTCATCGAGGGAAAACGACACGTCGGGCTTTGCGAACTCGGTAAACAATTCGTCTTCGAACCACTCGCTGATTGCATCGAGTCCTCGATAGGTTCCCGACTGTGTGATGACGACGGAATCGTCGGTGTAATCCTCCATCGTGCCGTCGATGTCCTGTTCACCGAACGCCGTCAAGTGGTGGTCGAGAATTTCATCAGTGGTTGTCATTGTTGTCCTGTGTTCCCCTCCCTGTGCTCGTCGTTGCGGACAGGGGGTGAACCCTCGAAGCCAGCGTACATCAATCCGTGTTATCTTCTGTTGTCAACTCGCGGCAAACGACGGCCTGATATGCCTCCTCCCGCAAGGTTTTCCAATGCGGTTTCAGCCCAGTGGAGGCCGGTTTCGTGAGTAGCGACGAACGCGCTGATGGCGACCGAGGAAGTCCCTTTGCGCCACACACCGAAGCGGAGACGTCGGCAATGTTGGATGCAGTCGGCGTCAGTAGCGAAGAAGCATTGTTCGGCATCCCCGACGATGTCCGTTTCGACGGGAGTTTCGACATCGAGCCACGGAGCGAGCAGGCAATCAGACAGGATATGAGGTCGATGCTCGGGCGGAACGCAGCCCTCACCGAATTTCTCGGGCGCGGGCACTACGACCACTACGTTCCCTCCTTGGTCCCGCACCTCACCGACCGCTCCGAATTTTTGAGTTCGTACACCCAGTACCAGCCAGAAATCGCACAGGGATTCCTCCAAGCACTGTTCGAGTACCAGTCGATGCTGGTCGAACTCACAGGCTTAGAGATAGCGAACTGTTCGATGTACGACGCCGCAAGCGCGCTCGGTGAGGCCGCAACCCTCGCGGTGCGCGTGCGCTCTGTGAGTGGCAACCGCGTGCTGGTTCCCGAGATACTCCACGAGGGCCGGCGTGCGGTACTTGAAAACTACCTCGTTGGCACTGACACAGTAGTCGAATCCTATCCGATGGACGACGGCAACGTCGATGTGGACGCGCTCGCGGAAACCATTGACGAGGATGTCATCATGGTCTATGCCGAGAACCCGACTGTGAGAGGAACCATCGAGGAAGGACTGACTGAAATCAGTGCGCTCGCAGACGACCACGATTCACTCTTTTGTCTCGGCTCGGATACGGTGGCGCTCTCCCTACTCGAAGAACCCGCAAACGTCGGCGCTGACGTGGTAGTCGGCGATGCGGCGCTCGGACTCGGCGCAAGCGACGGAATGGGTCTCGGACTGTTCGCCACCCGCGAGGAATTTCTCCGGCAGGTTCCCGGACGGTTGGTCGGTGCGAGTGAAGATAGTTCTGGGAGACGGGCGTACACGCTGACACTCCAGACCAGAGAACAACACATCCGGCGCGAGCGCGCGACATCCAATATCTGTACGAATCAGGCGTGGGTTGCGCTTCGGGCCGCCATGCACGCCGCGTGGCTCGGTCCCGATGGAGTAGTGAATCTCGCCAAGGACTGCGTGACTCGCGCGCATGACCTCGCAGACCGCCTCGACGCCATCAACGGTCTCACGGCCCCGGCCCACGACCGCCATCACTTCCGGGAGTTCGCTGTCCGCACCGACCGGCCCGCGCCGGAAGTCAAAGATGACCTCGAAAATCAGGGCTTTGCGATTCACGCAATCGGCGACCATCTCGTGCAGGTCTGCATCACCGAGACGAACACAGAGCAGGCTGATGAACTCATCGAGGCCTTCGAGGTGGTTGCATGATTTACGACCAAGCCCGATGGACGCGCGAGGAGAGCGATGTTTACGAACCGCTGCTCACAGAAAAAGACTCACATGAGGTCGAAATCGAGGACTCACCACTTCCCGACGACCTCACGCGGGACAGCCTCGACCTGCCCGACCTGTCAGAACCGGAACTCGCACGTCACTACACTCGACTTTCGCAGATGAACTACGGCGTCGAAAGCGGGCCGTTCCCGCTCGGGAGCTGTACGATGAAGTACAATCCCAAATTCACCGAGGACGTCGCCGCGCTCCCGACCGCCGCCACCCATCCAGACCGCTCAGCAGAAACAACGCAGGGCAACCTCGAACTCCGGTATCGACTTCAGGAGTACCTCGCGCGCATCGGCGGCATGGACAGTGTCACGCTCCAGCCACCCGCCGGGGCCGCAGGCGAGTTTACGGGAATTCTGGTTGCGAAAGCCTACCACGAGCACAACGACGACTCGCGCTCGGAAATCATCGTTCCCGAAAGTGCCCACGGCACGAACTTCGCCAGTGCAGCGCTCGCGGGCTATGAGGTGGTCGAGTTGCCGAGCGCCGAGGATGGACGAGTCGATGTCGAGGCGCTCCGGGGCGCGGTCAGTGAGGAGACGGCGGCGCTGATGCTCACGAATCCCAACACGTTGGGACTGTTCGAGCGCGACATCGAGGAAATTGCAGACATCGTCCACGATTCGGGAGGGCTACTCTACTACGACGGCGCGAACCTCAATGCCCTCCTCGGACGCGCCCGGCCGGGCGACATGGGCTTCGACGTGATGCACTACAACGTCCACAAGACGTTTGCGACGCCCCACGGCGGCGGCGGACCCGGCGCTGGTCCCGTTGGAGTCTCCGAAGAACTCGCGCCGTTTCTGCCGACCCCACAGGTGGGAGAGACCGATTCGGGCTACGAACGCTTTGAGCCGGAACACACAATCGGCAAAGTGCATGGCTACGCGGGCAACTGGCTCGTGCTTATCAAGACCTACGCCTACATCGCTCGACTCGGCGACGCTGGACTACTGGATGCGAGCGCCAAAGCCGTCCTGAACGCGAACTATCTCGCCAGTCAAATCGACTACGAGATTCCCTTCTCGCCCTTCCACCACGAGTTCGTCGCTAGCGCAGAGCGCGACGCCGCAGACGTTGCAAAGCGAATGTTGGATTATGGCGTGCATCCCCCGACGACGAAGTGGCCCGAAATCGTTCCCGAAGCGCTGATGACCGAACCCACCGAGGCAGAAACCCGCACGTCGCTCGACCACCTCGCACGGGCGTTCGACCGGGCTGCGGCCGATAGTGACGAAGCACTCGAAACTGCGCCCGAACGGACGAGCGCAGGGAGAATCGACCAAGCCAGTGCCGCGCGGAATCCCCGGCTGTCGTGGCAGGCACTCGATGGCGAAACGCGAAGCTAACGCAACTCGTCTCTGGCGCGATAGTTCAGAACCATTATGTCTGTCGGCCCGGCACAGAGGGTATGACGGACAGGGCGTTCTCAGTGGATGATTTTTATGAACTGACGCGGCTCACAGAACTAACGGTTTCACCGGACGGCGAGCGCGTGGCCTTCACGATACGTGAAACAAATCTCGATGATGATTCGTTTCACACCTCGCTGTTCGTCGTCCCAGCAGACGGCTCTCGGTCGCCACACCGTTTGACACGCGCCTCCGAAGCGGGTTCGCCAGTGTGGAGTCCCGACGGAACCAGACTAGGATTTCTCGCAACCCGTGAGGACCTCGTGTTTGAACTAGATTCGGTGGATGATGAAGACGACGAGGAGGAATCAGGAACGGGTCTCGAATCACCCACACAGGTCTGGGCGTTCGACCTCGCGCGCGGCGGCGATGCTCGCCAACTCACCGACTTCGAGGAGGGCGTTCGTGAGTTCGACTGGGGACCAACGGGTGAACGAATCGTGGTCTCCGCGCGCGACCCAACCGACGAGGAAAGGGAAACCCTCCGCAAACGCCGCGAGGAAAAGGGTCCCATAGAAATCGAGCGCCTCCAGCACAAAGCCGACGGACAGGGCTATCTCGATTCCGTGACGACCTATCTCTTTATCGTCGATGTCGATTCCCGCGAAACGCAACGACTCGACGATGCCTACGGGCAAGGGGCAGCAGAACCCCAGAGCGGTCTCCAGCCTGCGTGGGGACCCGACATAATCGCGTTTCGTACCTATCGCGGCGACGACCCGGAGACGACCTACGCACAGGATGCCTACACGATTTCGCCGGACGGCGGCGACGCCGAACGCCTCACCGATGGCGGTCTCTCGGTGACTGGCTTCCGCTGGAGTCCCGACGGAACGAAACTCGCGTTCGCGGGCAGTGACCCAGAAAACGTCTACAAACCGACCGAGACGTTCGTTGCCGACCGCAACGGTGGGTATCACTCCGTCTCGGCCTCGCTCGACCGCACGCTTGCGTGGGCCGGTACACCCGAGTGGGCCGATGGCGATACCCTCGTTGCGCCCATCGGCGACGAGGGTCTGACACGACTCGTTCGGCTTCGCGCCGACACCGACGAACCAGAACGAATATTCGATTCACAGGGCCGGCATCGAACCGTTACGAGCTTCGACCTCGCCGGTGGAACGGTCGCGCTCGGTCTGAGCGCGCCGGCAGACGGAATCGACGTTTACGCCGCGCCAGTCGAAGCACTCGTCACAGACGACACGGACGCGCTCACCCGTCTCACGGCACTGAACGACGATTTGCTCTCCGGTGTCTCGCTCCCGACCTGCGAGCGGGTCCAGTTCACAAACGAAGATGGCGACGAAATCGAAGGGCTGGCCTATCTCCCCGACGATTTCAACCCCACCAACCCCGATTCTCGTCCGCTCATCGCGTCCATTCACGGCGGGCCAACCGCCTACGACGCACCGGGATTCGACTTCAACTAC
>DASSKS010000177.1:0-15940 GCA_035690245.1 Halococcus sp.
TGGAGCGCGACCCGCAGACGCCGCCGGTTGCCGAGGGTGACGTGCGCGAGGTAACTATCGAGACCATCGGCGATCAGGGCGACGGCATCGCCAAGACTGACCGCGGCTACGTCGTGATCGTGCCCGAGACCGAGACCGGCGACGAGGTGACCATCGAGATTGAGCAAGCGCGGGAGAACGTCGCGTTCGCTCGGGTTCGTGACGACGAGAACACGTCCGTTGACCCTTCCGGTCTTGACGAGTCGTTAGCGGATGAGACGTTGGATGAACAAGAGTGAGACGGTGTCAACGGGCATCTGTCCGGCACAGGCTCATGTGCCACCAGCTACAATATCTCGTATGAACTGGGAGCGGCGACTCCCGCCGGTCGCTGAGGACGCCCTCGATGTGCTCCGTGATACTGTTGGAGATGGCGACGACGGCCTCCCGAAGGACGAGGCCAAAGCTGCCCTCGTTGCCGACGACGGGTTCGCTGAGGGTGACGCCGAGTACGCGCTCGACGTACTGCAGAATCGAGGCCATATCTACTACGTCAACGACCGAGTCCGCATCACGCTGACTGACGACTAACCCTCGGAGACGAAGATAGCGAGCGTATCGCAGACAATTTCACTTTCACTCTACTTGGAGAGCCTCTATAATGGTGTGGTCTAAACGTGGCTATCGAGGGCGGCACTCTCCCCGTTCCTCCGATCAGAGCGAGTCACACGCTCTTTCCCTCCTTTCCATGATCAAGACAGTAAAACGAATGCTAGGGCAGTCGCATCGGGAACTCGTCATCGAGTGTCGTCGCTGTGGTTCAACTGTAGATTCTTCCGTTGATTCGTGTCCGGTGTGTGAGTCCACCGAGATTGCACGATACGAAATCAGCTCTTGAGATATGCTTGTCGATGTCGTCCCGGAGCGGCGAAGTCAATGCCCAAACGACTCGTCAGTCGCACGCCGATACAGAATTCAATCCGTAATTCCTCGGAACGAGGGTGGAATCGTACTGTGCGCCTCTCTGGTTGCGAATACTCAGAGGGTATTTCAATCCTGAGCCAATGTCAATCAGTATCGCTTATTCTGGTTGCGACTGTGGTGGTTCTTAGATGCGGATCGAATTCGACGGGGGCACGCTCCTGCTTCGGGATGCTAATGAGGACGTTCCGTATGCAGAGTGGGATGACCGGGTTGAGGAGTATCGCACGCCCGCGTATCGCTACCGGCCCCTGCTCGAATGGGCCGACGCATGGGATGGCGATGACTCCAGCTCCGGCTCCGACGCGCAGGAGCCAGCCCACCAAGAGACCATCCAGTCCGCTCCTGCTACGGTCGAGGATACAGCTCGGGCCTATCCCGACCTTGCGCTCGATCCTGCGCTCCAGATCGAACCGCGCGAGTATCAACAGTCCGCGCTGGATGCGTGGCGCACCCATGACCGTCGCGGGAGTGTCGTCCTCCCAACCGGGAGCGGGAAGACGTTTCTCGGCATCCAAGCCATCGCCGACGCTGGTGTCGCCACGCTCGTGGTCGCGCCGACAATCGACCTGATGAACCAGTGGCACGCAACGCTCACCAACGCCTTCGGTGGCCAACTGCCCCGACAGGGCAGCGACGGCACCGGACAGGCGGTCGGCGTCCTCGGTGGCGGGACTCACGAGATCAGGTCCATCACAGTGACGACCTACGACAGCGCGTATCGCTATATCGATGAGTACGGCGACCAGTTCGGCCTCCTAATCGCAGACGAAATTCACCATTTGCCAGCCCCGACCTATCGACAGATTCCCGAAATGACTATTGCACCCTATCGGCTGGGATTGACTGCCACCTACGAGCGCGCCGATGATGCTCACGAACTCCTCGAAGACACGGGCCTCATCGGTCCCGTCGTCTACGAAGAAGAGGTTAACGACCTCGCCGGGGAGTACCTCAGTGAGTACGAAACCATCCACATGCAGGTCGAGTTGACCGACGACGAGCGCTCACAATACGACGAGGAATACGGCATCTACCGCGAGTACGTCGATACGCATGACTTCGACCTCTGGAAAGCTGAGGGCTACCGGGAGTTCCTCGCACACACCTCCTACGATTCTGACGGCCGGCGCGCACTGATCGCCAAGCAGCGTGCTGAGGAACTCGCGCGCACGGCCGCGAAAAAACTCGATACGCTCGACACACTGCTCAAGCGCCATCACAACGACCGCACCATCATCTTCACCGCGAACAACGACTTCGCCTACGAAATCTCCCAGGAGTTCATCGTTCCCTGCATCACTCACCAGACCAAGACCGACGAGCGTACGGAGATCCTCGAACGGTTTCGGAGTGGCGAGTACTCGATCTTGGCGACCTCGCAGGTGCTGGACGAGGGGATCGACGTCCCGGCTGCCAACGTGGGGATTATCCTCTCAGGGAGCGCGTCGAAACGCCAGTACGCTCAACGTCTCGGTCGTATCCTGCGGCCCACTGACGAGCGTCAGCCTGCGCGACTCTACGAGATCATCGCTACGAACACGATGGAGAACTACGTCTCCCAGCGCCGCCGCGAAGGTGTCGAGGCAGGAGCGTGACCGTGATCGTGAGCACTATAGTGAGGCTGGAGTCATGTTGACGGCCGACCTCGCGCGCTCGCGGATATCCGACGGCGAAGTGATGCCGCTGTTCATCGATCCTGACGGCGCTCGGTACCGAGAGACTGCGGAGGAACTGATAGAACTGTTCGAGTCGCACGTGGGTGAGCCGAAGGCGGACCTCGACGTGGCAATTGACCAGTTGACCGTGGCGGATACCGACTACAAGATCATCCAGGGTCTGGCGAAACTGCTACGCGATGAGTGCGACTTCGAGACGGTAGCGGCAGCCGAGCCGCGCGAGATTCGCCAGCGGTTATTCGACCGGGCGAATGACTCGTATCCCATCGTTCGACAGCCGACGCTCGGTGAGGACACCCAGAAACTCGACGTCTACACGGCGGTCGCCGACGAGCTTGGAATCTCACTCGCGGAGTGTCATCAGGGGATGTATGCGGATCTCGATGCGAACAACCGGCTCGTGCGCTTCGGCGATCAGGTCGCCGAGTCGGTCGAACTGGATACGGCTGGGACGAGCAGCACGACTCAACTGACTGGCCAGAGTGAGGAGGTGTACACAGGCAAGGCCCTCACTGTCGAGTGGCTGCTGCATCGGTACAACCTCGCACTCGCGCAGGCAGTGCTCTACGACGCGACCGAGTTACGGATTTGGGTCTGGGACCACTTTGCGACGGTGTTCAGTTATGTGAAGCTGTTCGGGCTGATGCACCGGATTTATCCGATTGACGAGTGCGGCGAGCGCGTGTCCAGCACAGACCTCGCGGACGGGTATGAAGCGATTTTGGACGGTCCAGCCTCGCTGTTCCGGCAGTCGCGCAAGTACGGCATCCGGATGGCGAATTTTCTGCCTGCATTGCCCCACTGCGAGCGGTGGGAGCTCACGGGGGAGATTCTCACCGACGAGTCGGTCAACGAGACGCGGGAGTTCACGCTGGATCAGACGGCGGGGCTACAAACACACTACAGCGGTGGCAGCCAGTTCGACAGCGACCTCGAACGCACGCTCGCTGATAAGTGGGAGCGGGCGAACACGGAGTGGGAACTGGTTCGCGAGGACGATGTGATAGATCTGGGAGCGGAGGTGCTGTTGCCGGACTTTGCGCTCGAACACCCTGACGGTCGCCGAGCGATTCTGGAGATCGTGGGCTTCTGGACGCCCGAGTATCTCGATGAGAAACTCACCAAGATTCGACAGGCTGATGTTGATAATCTGGTGGTCGCGGTATCCGAGAAATTGGATTGTACGAGCGAGGATATCGATCTTGCGGCTGATCGAGTGCTCTGGTTCAAGACCGGTATCCATGTCTACGATGTGGTCGATCTCGCTGAAGAATACGCGCTCTGAGCGTCCCTCGCTTGGCACTCCTCTTTCGATGGAACTGTCCTTACGGTGGCCAATAGTCGTTAGCGGACTGTCCCGCGGCCGATCCTCGTTGGAAGCTAAAGAACATCGGTTGCGGAGCGTCCTGAACCGGATCATCGCGTCAACAGAAATAATACAGCTATCGAAGCATATATCACAGAATAGTGCGTAGCGATAAGCAGAGGTTCGCTCAATGAATACCGATATCCCGGATGTGCGGGAGCCAGATGAGGAACCACCGAATTTCGATGCATGGGACGAGCCGGACGCCCTGCTCACGGATCAACCCATACGCGAGCGAATGCTGGACGTGGTCTTCCAGCTGCGGGATCCAACGCCAGTAGCTGCGATTGCCGACCGGGTTGACTGTGACACTGAAACAGCGCGCGATTACCTCGAATGGTTCGTTGAAGCCGGAATCGTTCGCGAGCATCCAGGCCGCCCCGTCCGGTATGAGCTGAATCGGTCGTACTTGCGGTGGCGGCGTATCGAGCGCATCCAGACCGAACACACTGACGAGGAAATCGTTGATGAGCTTGAAACAGCGCTCACGGCACTAGATGACTACCGAGAGCAGTTCGCGGCGAGAGACCCTGAGGAGGTGTCGCTACTGGAGGTTGCTGACGCGGATGAGGTTGCAGAGGTCTGGGAGACGCTCTCAGAGTGGAAGACGATCCAGAAGCGGGCCGAACTCCTTGATGCCGCCCGTCGGGATAATCTCAACGCTGGCGGAACGACGGACCGTATCGATGCCTAACGAGGGTAGCGATACCAACTCGGAGAACGATTCGAAGCCAGGCGGAAATACCGCCCCCATCGACTACGACATTCTCGACCGCCTCGGGCAACGACTGGTGGGAAGCGACCGCTTCGAGCGCGTCGAGTATCGGCCGGCGTATGCGCCGACGTCGGTCGTGCTGGAGTTCGACCTCGGGTACTTTCCAGCAGCGGTCAAGCGTGCTTCCCTCCAAGTCCGGTGGTATGAGAACGACGATTTCAATTTTCAGTACTCCGAGCACCGGCAGGATGATCACCGCTGGGAGTGTCGATGGGACCGCCACCCGAATACGCACAATACGCGGGACCATTTCCATCCACCACCGGATGCAGCGACACCCGGAACCGACGAGTCCTACCCAGACGACTGGCGCGATGTGGCTGTCGAGGTGATAGGGGAACTGGATTCACACATCAAAGTGTTTTGGGAGTAACCGAATGAGTATCCCTGTATATCCTGCAAGCTATAGATTCTGTTGTCGCTCGTCGCCGATGAACACTCACCCATGAAGAAATTTCCGTCGATCCCACGAGTCGCCAATGCTCCCGACCGACTTCTCGAAGAGGGCCACTTGTGGCTCCTCGAAAAGGTCGATGGGGCGAACGTTCGCTTCCAACTCCAGCAATCGGGAGTGATTCTATTTGGCGATCGGAACCGTGTCTATGAGGATCCCGACGCCATCCCTGCCCCGTACCAGCACGCCGTCCGCCACATCCGGGAAAACCTCGATCGTGAAGCGCTGCGGAGTGCCGTCGACACCGTAGAGGATGTTGTCTTCTTCGGTGAGGCGATGCACCATCACACAATTAGCTACGACTGGGAACGCACGCCATCGTTTCTCGGATTCGGCGTCTGGTCGGCCGATGCGGCCGCATTCTATCCGTTTGATACTGTCGAGCAGATTTTCAGCCGTCTCGACCTCGAATCCGTAAACGCGTTCGAGAAGGAATGTCGGGCCCGATATTTCGACCCTGACTCGTATATGATCCCGCAGTCCAAGTGGTATGATGGTCCCGCCGAGGGGGTCATCATCTGGAACAAACGAGGTCAACGTGCGAAACTGCTCCATCCCGAGTTTCGCGAGGTCGATGAAACGGTGCCGGTCAATGCACCAGCGGAGGAGCTGGCAGCGAAATATGCTACTCGACGCCGGTTCGAGAAACTCGCAGCCAAGCTCGATGATCGGCATCAGTCCGCGACGTTCGACAAACTCTACGAGCGCATACTCGAAGATATCGTTCGCGAGGAGCACAAAAAACTACATCACGGAGATACAAACGTGGACATGCAGACGTTCCGCTCCGAGGTCGCCGCCCTGACACGGGAGTTCCTCGAAGATCGGAACGATGTTGCGCGATAACATATGTCAAAACCATTCATCTGTACAGCACCCAGTTTTCGATATGGACACGCTCTTGACCGAGCGTGAGGACGGGTGGTCTATCGTCCCTGACGAGGATATCGATGTCATGACCGAACTATGAAGGTGTATCCGAAGATCCCGCGCTACGACCATCCGGTCGTCCCAGCGGAGCTGTTTGACGCTGAGGATCTGGTCCTCATCGAGAAGTTCGATGGAAGCGCGTTTCGATTCACGCTGTACGACCAGCGATACGCGGAGTGGTATCCCGAGCAGGTCGCCAGTGCTGCCGATGGTGATGAGAGTCTCGTCTTCGGGACGCGCAAGACCGTCCGGGGCAATCATCGCGACTCGTTGGATGAGATCGACGGGGCGTTACATCGTGCTGTTCGCTGCCTCCGCGAGGGCATCGATACCGCTGCCCTCCGCACGCTTCACGACGAGTACGACGGGCCGCTGATCGTGTACGCCGAGAACCTCGTGTACTCAACACTCGACTACGGATACACCGACCGCGATCTCCCGCGCTCGTTGGCTTCGATGTCCTCCCGTATGCGGCAATCGAGACGATGACACCACCGGGTAACCCTTACGAGGAGACCTTCGAGGGCTTTCTCGACACCGAGACTGCGTGGGAGGTGTTCGACCGCATCCGCGTCGATACGGCACCGACCGCCTCGTCGTTCGTTCCGGCAACGATTCTCGACCGTCTCGACGATGGGTTCGACCCGGAGACGTACACGTTTCCGGCCTCGTCGCTGGCTGAGGATACACAGGTCGAAGGGGTCGTCGTACGAAGCGATGCATCGGCCCGTCGCGCGAAGCTGGTCCGCGAGGAGTTCAGGGAGTTGAACCGCGAACAGTTCGGTCAGCAGCCCGAGGATGCGGAGTCGGGGGCAGAATACGTCGTTGCGACGTACTGCACACCGGGACGGATACGGAAACAGGTCCGCAAGATGGTCGTCGAGGAGGGCCGTGAGTTCGGCCTGCATCTGAATGACGACCTCTACCCTCGCGTGGTTGAGGATATCTGGGCCGAGGACTGGCCGGAACTAATGGAGCTCGACGTTTCGTTCACACCCGCCGACGTGTATCCGCTGGTTGCCAAACGCTGTATCACCGAACTCCGGAAGATGCAGACGAACGCCGAACTGAACGATACCGATCCCACCGAGATCTGGCAGCATCTCTCGTGAGAACCTTGAATCTCGATATCTCTGTGCGACTGGGAGATAAAGACCGAATGCAAGTGGCGTCGTGAGCAGGCCTGCGGCAGCTATCGTTAGTGAGGTCGAGGGGCGTTCTCGTACTTGATCATCTTCTCGGGCTTGTCGGAGATGGTCTCGTAGATGCGTTGGAGCGTCTCCTCGGCCTCCAGCAGGTTGTGTTTGCCGAGGAATTCCCGGCCTTCATCGCTCACGCGGTAGAACTTCCAGGGATAGCCCTGTCGGCGTTCGTCGTCCGGAAGCGCGGCCTCCTCGACGATGCCAGCGTCGATCAGTTTCTGGATGTGCTTGTAGACGGTGGCGTCGCTGATGCTCGGGTTCAACTGCTCGAGTTCGTACATCGATGGCAGCTGGTCGGGGTGCTGGAGGATGTTGTTGAGCAGCGTGAATCGCGTCTGCTGAGTTACAAAGTGGATGAGTTCACGCGCCTCCGTGTCTTCAGCAGCCCCCACGTCGGTACTCATACGAGCATCTACACACTAGCACGGGAAGTAGTTTACTCTTGAGTAAATCACCTTAAAGTAAACCACAGTATGATTAACCCAGTAGTTTATGTAGTAAACCATATTCCTCCGCGTGGAGTAGGTGTGTATGTCCGACGAGGCGTCGCCGGTTCCCGACGAGATCCTCACGAGCGCCAAAGAGCAGATCGATCAAGAGGAGATTTCGTTGGCGGACAACGAGGTGATTCTGCACGCGCTGAGCGAACTCACGCCGATCTACGAGAACGACCGGTCGTATTTTGTCCTCGGGAACTATGACCGGGAGCCGATTCGCCGACTGAATCTGGTTGTCGACCGTCTCAACCACCGCCAAGATGCCTATGCGTTCCGGATGGTGGACATACGTGGAGAATGGGACAACAGTATCCAGAAGTTCTGTCTGATTGCCGACCTCGTCACGTATCTCGTCGGCGTTGCCGAGAAGGATCCTAGCGACTTCCTCGTTGAGCAAGGTCTGCTCGTCGGTACGGTCGAGTACTTCTCGAAAAGCCATGTCCTGAAACGGGAGTACGAAGACGAAGAGGAAGAACACCTGTTTGGCTGGATGCAGGATGGCGTCTTCGGACTGTTCGAGAACGAGAGCCGGCTCTATCGGTGGCGAACTGAAGAGAACCCTGTCGCAGTCACTGAGGAACTGCCATAGAGTTCGAACGATAGTCAACTTCAGTTTCGATATCCTCGTACATGCGGTCCAGCATATACAGCGCCGGCTCGAAGGTCGCATAGTGCTCGCGGGCGAATACAACCGTTTCTGAGAGAGGAATGACCGGCCGCCCGTCGATTACCTCGGCATCGACCTGTGCACGCGGTTCGAGAACAACTTGAAGCGGACCAGCAATCTCGTCGGCTGGCTGGCGTTCTTGGGACGTTGGAATACCGAACTGCTCGAAGAATCGCTCCTTATCCGTGGAATTTACACTGAGATGGATTTCGAGATCGGTCATGTATGAGAGTTTTATCTACCCATTTTCAGACTAGAACGCATGGGTTCGGTCGAGAGGTCGCTGCTCGAGTGTGGAATACCCCCGGATTCGTCCGGACGCGCCCTAGGTGCTTCAGTGCGCGATTACCATCAGTAGAGACCACGCTCCTCGTAGACTTCCGCAGCCTCGCGGATGTGGGCAGCGTTGAGGGTTGCATTATACTCGGTTTCGAGCTCGTCAGCCATGTCGTAGAGTTTTTCCTTTTCAGCCCCGCTCGGCCGGAGCGCGTTGTAGATCTCGAGGATCTGATCGTCGGGGATCAGCGTGAGTTCGGCCGCCCGCCGGAAGTTCTGGGCGAGCTGCGGTCGTCCCGCCTCATCGGCGATCCGGGCCTGCTCTTCGAGCGTCTCGGGCGCGATGTTGAGTTCCTCTCCGCTTATCTCGCCGTTGACGACCTTCTCAAGCGAGATGTCGGCGAGTTTGGTGCCGTTCTGCGTTTCGACGCTATTGGGGTTTTCGGCCAGTGGGTACTCGGTTTCGTTTGCCATGATTACTCGAATTGCACCTCCATCTCGGTCGGGTCGCGCTCCTCGCGGTATTCCATCTCCTTGATGTGCCAGAGCGCTGCAAACGCTTGGTATTTTGGCCGGGCCATCGGGTCGTTTCCGACGGGCACCGGTTCGGGCGATTCGCCCTTGGCGTAACGCGCCGCGTTCTGCCCGATCGCCCGGAAGGTTTTGAGGTCGATTGAGGGTGCCTGCGGGAAGAGTTCGAGATTGTTTAGCGGCACAAGGTCGCGCTGGTGGATCAGCGTGGTGCCGCGGGTCTGGATCCCGATCGAGATGCCCGACCCACTAAGTTTCGCGCCGCGCAGCCCGATGACTCCGAGGTCAAGACTATCGTAAAAGCGCACAATTCGCGAGGCGATCCCTTCCTCCTCGATTCCGGCCATCATCTCCCGAATGACGTTCGCGTGGTTGACGCCTGCGAGGGTCTCCGCTTTCATCTCATTGAATCCGGCACTAATTGAGACCACCACCTCGTCGGTGCTGGTGCCTTCTTCGGCGGGACCCGTTTCCGTTAGCACTAGTTGTCGCTCCGTCTGCTGTTGTTGTGCCTGCGCCATCTTCAGATGTCCTCCGGATCGACTGCAAAACGGATCCGCTTTTTCTCCTCCCAGTCCTCGACATCGAGACGATGACCCGTGCCGGGACCCGCGTACTCGTTGGGGTCGTTGACCGCGCTGAGGACTTCGAACTCGCCGTCGCCCTCGAAGACCCCTGAGGTCTGGATGTAATCGCCGGCGATTCGACCTTTCAGGATGCCGAGTAGGTTCTCTGCGATGTCGTTGAAGCCGTTCTTGGCGAGGATCGTCACGATGTCCACCCCTGTGATGTTTTCTTCCATCATCTCCTCCGCGGCCTCGATGTCGGCGGCGGTGCTCCGGTCTGGCATGTCCTTGCTGCCGTCGGCGTAAATTGCGGCTTCCACCTCTTCGTCGGTGATTGGCGGGAAACCAAGTTCGTCGAACACAACTTGGAGGGCCTTGACCGCGCGTTCGCGGTATTCGAGCACAGCCTCCTCCTCGACTGGTCGCGTCCCGCCCTCGACTTGGAGGTCGCGTTGCATCACGTTGTACTCGTCGTAGTCGGCCGAATCGAACGTTGAGCCCGCGAACATATCGTCGTAGTTCGGCATTGAACTGTACCCAGAGAAGATGAAGTCGGTGCCCGCGAGGAACTGGGGCATCATCCGGGCGGTCCGACGTTTTTCCGAGTGGGTGAACGTCTGGTCATTGCCCGAGGCGACTTCGAGGTCGGCAAGCATCGTAATGAGATTCTCGGCGGCGACCTCCTTGACCCCGGCGGGCACTGATGTCGGGATTGCGATACAGCTGATGCCACCGTTCTGGAGGCCCTGCACCCCACACCCCTTGGTGACGAGGATACATCGAGCTTCGAGGTAGAGCATCGATTTTCCCTCGGCCTGCCCCATGTTGAGTTCGGAGCCGGCACCCGAGGTGTAGCGCATCTTCACGCCGCGCGAGGCGTAGCCCGATGCCAGAAAGGCCTTCGACCACGGCGTGTCGTCGCCGTCCTTGAACACGCCCTCGGTGCCGTAAACCGAAACGGTCTCGGCGTAGCCCGTCATTCCCCGCATTCCGAGTTCGAGTTCGGTAGCCTCCTCGACTGCACACTGTGTGATGACGCCGCCGCGTCCACACTGGGTGCCGATCTGTTGGGCGAGCGCGGTCAGCGGGGCCATCCGTGCCACCCCGACAGTGTTTTCAGCCTCGTGGAAGCCGCGGTAGGCGGCCTCGGCCCCGTCGGCGGCGATCTGGGCCACGTTGTCCTCGACGCTCGTGACGTGACACTGGTTTGCTGGGGTACCGCGCGCCCGCATTTTCTTCATCGCCATAATGATCTCGGCGATGTCGAGGTGATTCATGACTTCGACGAGTTTGGCGGGCGTCATCGCGGTCGAGCGTTTCACTATCTCCTCGCGTGGCACGTTGATGTCGACGAGGTCGCGAGCGAACGCGACCGAATCGGTCGCCATCGCGTCCTCGACCTCATCGACGTTGATGGCGTAGTCCGCGATGAACCGATCGATGAAGTCGAATTCGTCCCGATCTTTGCCGTCCATCTCCACGATTGCCCCGTCCTCGACCGTTACGCTCGGATCGGGGTCGTTTGGGCTCTTCATCGCCACGAATCCGACCTCCGGCCACTCGTTTACGAACCCGTCCTCGGTGATCGCTCGGTCGTCGAGCGCTTGGAAGCGTTTCGAACGCTTCGGCTCGCCCTGTTCGAGCTGGCCCGACCCGTCGCCGATCGGTGTGGTATCGTCTGCCATTTCGTGTGTTGATGCAAGGGAGACACGCATAAACCCACCATATTATATCATCATAGAACACAACTGTGAATTAGACAAGTCTATTTGACTTTAACTGGAGTCACTGAGCGTAGGTATCAAAGCGTGTAGGGAGGTCAGACACCTATAACCTGTCGGCGATCTGTTCACGATCCCAGCCCCCGCGGTAGTAATCCGGACGAAGCGGGTCAGTCGCTCTCAAACGCTTCGACGCCAGCCTGTGCGACTTCCATGTCCTCCGCCACGTCGCCGCCCGAAACCCCGATACCACCGACGACCGTCTCGCCTTCACCTTTCAGTTGGTATCCTCCACCGAAGGTAACGATTCGTCCGTCGTTGGTGGTTCCGAGGCCGTATAGCGACTCACCCGGTTGGGATACGTCATGAATGGTATCGGTGTCCATCTTCAGTGATACTGCGGAGTAGGCCTTATTCTGAGCGATGTCGATGCTGGCTAACAGTGCCCCGTCCATTCGATGGAAGGCGACGAGGTCTGCGCCGTCGTCCATCACCGCGATACACATCGGAACGTCGATCTCGACCGCCTTTTCCTCCGCAGCTGCGATGAGGTCCTGTGCTGTGCTCGCGTTTATTTCTGACATAGTTGTGGTTTCGTCCTCCAGTTCCTCGTTCAACATAATAAAACTGCGTGATGGTCTTCGCAATCTCGGTGTTCGACTTCGGCTATGGTTCTCGTCGCTTCGTAACGCTATTTTGACCATTTCCGGTCGCGATTAACCGATTGTTTGCCAAATTGCAAGGTTCATATGACATCCGGAAACTCAGAGGAACCTATTTCAAACCGGTACCCATCCATGACGGTTATGGAGTACATCGCTGGGGTCGATATCGGGAACTCGAGCACCGAGGTCGCGCTCTGCCAGCGTACCGGGGATGACCCCGAATTCGTTTCGAGTGCGCTGTATCGGACGACGGGACTAAAGGGAACCCGAAAGAACGTGCCAGGCGCGCTGCGTGCGCTGTCGCGGGCCGCTGAGGAGGCAGGCATCGATGTCAAGGAGGTGGATCGGGTACTCCTCAACGAGGCTGCGCCGGTGATCGGCGACGTCGCGATGGAGACCATCACCGAGACCGTGATCACTGAATCCACGATGATCGGCCACGATCCTTCGACGCCGGGCGGCGTCGGGCTCGGGACCGGCGAGAGCATCGAAATCACTGCAGAGATGACGGACCACTCGCCCGATAATCCGGTGGTATTCCTCGTACCCGAAACGATAGATTTCGCGGCGGCGGCGGGGATTATCAACGACTGGTCCGAGGCGGGCTACGAGATCGTGGGCGCGGTCGTCCAGCGCGACGACGCAGTGTTGATCGATAACCGGATCGAGAAGGAAATCCCGATCGTGGACGAGGTCTCTCAGCTCGAAAAGATCCCGCGTGGTCAACCCACTGCCGTCGAGGTCGCGCCTAAGGCCACCGGCCGGACGATCGACGAGCTCTCGAATCCCTACGGCATCGCCACCGTGTTCGACCTCTCGGCCGACGAAACCCAGAAGGTAATCCCGGTCGCACGAGCGCTGGTTGGCAACAAGTCCGCGGTGGTGATCGAAACGCCCGCCGGCGACGTCGAAGAACGTACGATCCCCGCCGGAAAACTCGAGATCATCGACGACCGAGGCAACGCAACCGAGATCCCGGTCGACGAGGGGGCCGAGGTCGTTATGGACGCCGTGATGGAGAGTTGGCCGGTCGCGGACGTGCGCGGCGAGAGCGGGTCGAACATCGGCGGGATGTTGAACCGGGCGCGCGACAGCATGGCCGAGGTCACCGACCAGCCCGTGGACTCGATCGAGATCCGGGACATCATGGCGGTCGACACTCTCGTCCCCCAGCGGATCGAAGGTGGGGTCGCGGACGAACACCGCATGGAGAGTGCGGTCGCGCTGGCTGCGATGGTGAAGACCCAGCAACTCCCGATGCAGCAGATCGCCGACGGCATTGAGGCGGAACTCGACACAGAGGTCGTCATTCAGGGCATTGAGGCCAACATGGCGGTTCTCGGATCGGTCACGACGCCGGGAACCGATTACCCGCTCGCGATCCTCGACATGGGCGGGGGGTCGACCGACGCGGCGTATATGCACGAGGACCGGA
This sequence comes from Halococcus sp., assembly GCA_035690245.1. GTDB lineage: Archaea > Halobacteriota > Halobacteria > Halobacteriales > Halococcaceae > Halococcus. Next base: position 13,725 of record DASSKS010000177.1, read on the forward strand.
CCGTCGATTCGATCCACCTCGCCGGCGCGGGCGATCTCGTTACGATGTTAATCGACTCCGAACTTGGTCTCGACGACCGCGACCTCGCCGAGGCGGTCAAGAAGTATCCCGCAGCGAGGGTCCGTGACTTATTCAGTATCCACCAGGAGGACGGCACGGTCGATTTCCTCGATAACCCGGTGGAGCCGGAGCTGTTCGGGCGAACGGTGTTACTCGAGGACAACGGCGGGATGCAGGTGGTGCCGGTTGAGAAGTCGGCCGAGGAGATCCGGCGAGTCCGGCGCCGTGCAAAGCGCGAGGTGTTTGTCACCAACGCCAAGCGTGCGCTTAACCTCATCACCCCGACCGACAGTATCCGCCAGCTCCCGTTTGTGGTGATGGTCGGTCGCTCCGCCCTCGATTTCGAGATTCCGGAGCTGATTTCGGACGCGCTGGCCGAATACGGTATTGTGTGTGGCCGCGCGAACGTCCGAAGCGAGATGGGACCGCGCAACGCCGTTGCCACCGGCCTCGTTCTTTCGAACGTCGAGGGCGGAGAGGTCCTCGATTTTGAGATTCCCGAGACGTTCACCGCGTCGCTCGCTCGCTCGAACACGGACTGACCCGTTCCACCATCCATCGAACGATCATGGTGTCTGCGGCTGATCCGGCGACCGCTCGTTTTATATGAGTACAGATTTGAAATATCAACATGAGCGGGTGTCACGGCTCGGTCGAGACCGACGATGGGGTCCCGCGCGTCCACGTCCGGTATCTCGGAGATCGAGAGCCAGAGTCGGTCGCGTTCATTGAGCACGGCATTGAGGAGGAAGGTGTCTCGTGGGTTGTCCAATCGGGGTTCGAAGATGACGCGGTCACCATCGCCCATGAAGCTGCAGTCACGTCGTCGCTCGATATCGGCGTCTGCGTGACGGCCAATTCGCGCGCCGTAGTCCATCATAAACGTCTTGCCGACAACGACCCGATCTTCGACGTTTCGGACGCCGCGCCCGAACGCGCCAGACGGCTCGGATCGAACGCGGCCCGGCTCGCCAAGGGCACACCGCTAAAACCGATCCTTTGATAGTGATTAGCACGAACTTCTATCGGTCAAATACACCCCAAATGTTTGGTTCGTTAATTGAACCCAGTTCGATAAATACGGTCTACTTCAATCTCAAAAACAACCGTTTTATATCGACACGAAAACTCTCGCTCTTCGTATACGTAATCTCGGTGTGGTTAGGGTATCTGAACGCGCTATGAACACCGCCTCTGTCTGCGGGTCGGCCGATGAATAGACTGAGAAATGACAGGGGCGGACGACTCCGGAAGCAGGACCTCGAAACCCGACGATACTGGTCAGAGAATATCATCCGGTTCCCAGTCAGCTTCCCAGCAGGGTGGATGTGGTCCGGGAACGGTATTCGCTTGTTCTCTCAACTCTTGATCGGTAAACCACGGGTAGCACCGGCCGGTGCGCTCGAAGTCGCGGAAGAAACTGACGTGAACCCAACTGTACGAGGCTGGGATATCCTCCGTTTGCTCGCGCTTGCGAATCGTTTCCTCGATCTCCTCATGTGTGATGGCGATATCATCTTCTTTGACTACGCGATACAAGCCCTCCAACTCGGACGCTTTTTCCTCGTCATCAAGGTTGTCGTTGAAGAAAATCTGGAGGGCGGCACGCCGAACCTCGTCTGGACTGCTCACGTTATCGCCGATCATCCACGCATAGTCGCGCGGAAGAACGTGTGTCTTCTTGAAATAGAGTGAATAGACCACGCCGAGTTCGGGGCTTTCTCCGCCGGATTCTTTCTCGTAGACTCCCACCACCCAGTCGGCATACGTAGCTGTGAGATGGAGTTTGATCGCAAACGCTGACCGATTCTCGAAGTCCGGATCACGGAGGTCCCCGACGACCGCGGCGAACGTATCGGTCCGCTTGTTGAGTTCGCTCTGGACGAGCCGGAGGTTCTGCTCGAAGCCTTCGCGGTAACTACCGAGCACGAGGTATGTCGTCCGTCCAGAGACTTCGAAAGCGGGCAACTCCGTCCGGATAAAGTCGATGGCCTGTTTCCGGTCAGCGGCACTCAACGGCTCCTGTAGTGCTCGGTCAAGAGCTTGTTTGAGCCGTGCTGCATCGTTTGGAGGCGATGAGGACATCTACGACGACAATTGTCTAACAAGCGTTTAATCGTTCCGGAGTAGCTTGGTTATCTATAGATATACCAACT
>DASSKS010000178.1:0-7017 GCA_035690245.1 Halococcus sp.
GATGCGCTGCTCGCGGTCGAACGCCACACCACGAGCAAAATCGGCGGCGTCGAGGATGTTTCACGCATCCAAACGCTCGGCTTTCGTGGGGAAGCACTGCCGAGTATTGCCCGCGTCGCACGCCTCGAACTCACGACCAAGGCCGAAGAGAGCGGCGTCGCAGGTACGCGCGTCGTGGTCAAGGACGGCGAGAAAACCGCGAAACCAGCGGGGCGGGCCGTCGGCACCACGGTTTCAGTGATGGACCTCTTTGCGAATGTCCCTGCGCGCCGGAAATCACTCGCCCAGCCAAAACAGGAGTTCTCGCACGTTAGCGATACGGTTGCAGAGTACGCGCTAACCCATCCCGACGTGCGATTTTCGCTCACTCACGACGGACGAACCGTTCTCTCAACGCCGGGGTCGGGAACCTCCACCGACGCCGTGCTCGGGGTGTACGACCGCGAGATAGCAGGCCAGAGCACCGAGTTCGAGTATTCGGCAGCGGACATCCGTGTGCGTGGACTCGTCGTCTATCCCGCGGTGACTCGGGCGTCGTCGGCACACGTCACCACCGCGGTCAACGGGCGCGCACTTGCTGATACAACCATCAGGAACGCCGTAGAGAGCGGGTATGGAAGCCTCCTACCCGATGGCCGCCATCCAATCGCCGTCGTCACCGTCACCCTCCCACCCGAAGACGTCGATGCGAACGTTCATCCCTCGAAAGCGGAAGTCAGATTTCACGATTCCGACGCAGTCGAGGATGCGGTCGAAGAAGCGGTTTCGGGAGCACTTTCGACCGAGAGCCTCGCCCGAACGACGAACCTCGATTTCGACCTCGGGGCGATTGACGGAATGGGTGAATCAGCATTTGATTCGGTGTCGGTCATCGGCGGGTTTCGTGACCTCTATTTGCTCTGTGAATCCGAGGATGACCTGCTCGTGGTGGACCAACACGCCGCCCACGAGCGCATCAACTACGAGCGATTGCGGGCGGCGCTCGATGACGGTGACTCGTCGGTGTCCGGGGGTGCAGTTCTCGATAACGTCGAATCGGTCGAAATCGAGCCGACGACGCTTTCGCTCACGGCTGCGGAGGCAGCGCTCGTCGAGGCTCATACCGACGAACTCGCCGCACTGGGATTTCGCATCGAATCGGATGGCTCCTATCGCGTTTCGAAAGTGCCCGCACCGCTCGGGCGCGTCGCGGAGGTTGAGGCGATTTACGACGCACTCGATGCGCTACTGGAGGACGAGGAGCCAGCGGACCCACGCGAGGAACTACTGAGAGAACTCGCGTGTCACCCGTCGCTCAAGGCGGGCGATGCGCTTTCGGGTGAGGATGCAACCAAACTGGTGCGCCGACTTGGAGCGTGCGAGCAGCCGTTTGCGTGTCCGCATGGCCGACCCACGGTGTTGCGAATCGACGAAAAAACGTTCGCACAGGGATTCGAGCGGCCGAACACGCGGTTCGACTGATATAGGTTTTGTATATCCTAGTCTCACCTATTCAGCCAAGCGCTTAATATCGAACATCCAGTACGATCGGACATGGCTGCTATCGTCAGCGCCGACGCCGTTCGCTCGGGCGACCCCCGCATCGTGGACACCCGAATCACTGTTCTCGACATCAAGCGGCGCGTAATCGACGCCAGCGAGGACCCTCACGTCGTCGCGGGCGAGTACGGTATCTCGATGGCCGACCTCTTTCGCGCGCTTGCATACTACTACGACCACCGCGCCGAGTTCCGCGAGCGCGAACGCGAGGCCGCCGCGACGCGCCGCGAGGGTGAACGGCGAACCCGAGAACTCATAGAGCGCGGCGAGGCAGAACTCAGCGAACGGGCCGACTGACCGTGCGGATTCTCGCCGACGTGAACGTTCCCAAAGAATACGTCTCTGCGCTTCGCGGCGATGGCCACGATGTCGCATACAGCCGCGATGTGGACGCCCTCGGACCAGAAGCTACCGATGCCGACATCACCGAATACGCAGAGCGCGAGGGAACAGCCGTTCTCTCGACCGACGTGAAGGGTTTCAGTAGTCGAAACACCGACATCCCTGTGTTCATCGCCCCACAGGACATGACTGGCGGCGACGTTCGGGCAGCGGTCGCCCGCGTCGAAGCACTCCCCTTCGACCCGTCACGGACTGATCCGATCTGGTTGACCTCGCCGTAAGCACGGCGAAAATAGACTTCTTCTCTTACTACTCACTACTTATGATTTTGATATAATGCTGTGAAGTTAGCCGATGCTATCCTCTCGCCGGGTGGTTTTAGGCAGCCTGCTCCTCGATTTCTTCAGGGAGGTCTGTTTGTTCCAAGTGATTCGCCAGCCCGAGGATTGTGGGTGCCCAGAGGCCGACGAAGATACCTTGTTGGGACTTTCCTTGAACGTAGAACAGGTATAGCGCGTATGCTATTGAGCCTGCTGCTGCAACTGCTGCGATGTTGGTCGTGCTTCCGGTCGCTGACTGGTCTTGACTTGACATCACCGATTGATTCGGGTCATACGTGATTCAATCTTGGCTCGAATTATGAGTCTGTTTAAACCGGCTCGGAAAAACGCTGTTTTCGTCCCCACGAGTACGGCTCAGTTGTACGTCGCCGTCGTGTATTCTATCACGTCATCGACCGTGGCCGAGTCGAACGTCCAGAAGCCCCGCCAGTCGTTCGGCGCGCGCTCTTTGGCAACTAACGCGGCCTTCTCGTCGTCGTCCCCGTCGCCGTCGAAAGCGACCATCCACGTCGAAGCGATTTCGTCGCTCTCTGTCTCGATAACGGTGATGGCGTCCGCGTTCGCTAACTTCTCGTCCGGCACTCCGTACACGTACACATCGACACCGGCCCGTGCGAGGAGGTTGTAGTAGGTGAGCGTCGGAAGGTCGTTTGCGAGCCGGGAGAGGTGCTGGAAACTGGCATAGAGCGTGCCGGAGCCGACGCGGTGAACCCGCCGCTCTATGTGCCGGGAGGCGACGAGCAGCCGGCGTCTGTCGTGAGAGGTGAACGTCGCGTCAGTGAGAGAGACCAACAGGTCAGACGGCAGTGGTTCGTTCGGGTTGACGTTGCGAAGGACCTCCACAGTGGTCGTGACGGCCCGAAAGAGCGCGGAAACTCGCGCTTCGAGCAGTAAGTCGTCGCCGGCGGTGATGACGGCGAGCGCATCCGGTTTGTCGCTCGCCCGCTTTCTGGATACGTCATCCGCCGCGATATCGAAATACGAGGCAATATCGGTAATAGCCGCTTCGGAACCGTCGTAATTATACACGCATACCTGTATATCCGTGGCCGTCATCGTATCGATGAGTGCGGCGAACGACATCGGTGGTTGGATGATACAGTGTCGTACGTTTTTAACTCTCCCGAGTGCTAGCGGATACGAGGCAGAGAATCCACGATGAGTAGTTCGGGACTGTTTGCACGGGTCGCCGTTCGTCCGGGGTATGATTGCCCCATTCGGCGACTCGCAGAGGACGGCCACGTCCACGAATTTCGGCCCGGACGGAGCGATGGCCATCCGCCGCAAATCGTGGTCGAACCACCAAACGAGGAATGCGGAGGGCCGCTCACGAACTACCCAATCGAGGAAATCACGTGGGTCGGTGGCAGTGTAATCTGTCGACTTCCGACGGTCGGACCGGTTTCGCTGTTCGAGAGCAGTGAGGAGACGACCACAGATGAGTCAGTCGATGGCGAGTTCCCACCAGTCTGTGAGAACTACGGCGGCGGGAGCTGTTTAGGCTACGGGTTTTCCTTTCTCCCGGTCGAACCGTATCGGTTCTACTGGCGCGGCGGCTGGCTCCAGCTACACTTCGCAGTGAGCGAATATCCAATGCTCCAGCGGACGGTCGAGCGACTGGACGACGCGGGATTCGACATCGCTCTCCGCCAAATCATCCACAGCGAACGCGCCCGCGAGTTGGGAGAGGACGCCGAGTCGATGACCGCCGTGGTTGACCTCTCGACACTGACCGAACGCCAACGACAGGTCGCAGCAACGGCAATCGAGATGGGATACTTCACGCCAGACGGTGATGCTGCGGGGATTGCTTCGAAACTCGATATCTCACAACCGACGCTCTCACGACACCTCCGGGTCGTCATTAGAAAAATCCTCTCTCAACTCTTTCCCTGATAAAGACGCTCATTATTAGCCGACAAGGTTAGACAGCGTACCGGTGTTTTTTTACATAGTTGTATGCACGTTCCGAACAGTAACCACCATGCAGATGGTTGACGAGACACAACTCGCAGCGAGCAAGGCCATTCACAAGCGGACGGGAACGACGTTTTACGTTGCGACACGGCTGTTGCCAGAGCGCGTTCGGCACGCAACGTATATCCTGTATGCCTTCTTTCGCACCGCCGACGAAATCGTCGATAGCACCGACCGCAGCCCACCCGCGAAACAGCGCGCCCACCTCGAACGGCTTCGGGAAGCGGTACTCGGTCGCCGCGAAACCGACGACCCGGTGCTCGCAGCCTTTTGTGAACTCCGGGAGCGCTATGGAATCAGTAACTCCGTCGTCTCTGCGTTCATCGACGCGATGGCGACTGACATCACGAAATCCAGATATGCGACTCACGAGGAACTCGCAGCCTACATGAGCGGGTCGGCGGCGGCAGTCGGCGAGATGATGACCGCAATCATGCAACCAGAAGACCCAGAAACCGCCCGGCCACACGCCCGCGCACTCGGCGAGGCGTTTCAACTCACCAACTTCCTCCGGGACGTGCGCGAGGACGTTCTCGAACGCGACCGCATCTACCTTCCTCAGACGAGCCTCGACGAACACGGCATCACTGAAGGACATATCGAACGCTGTGAGATGAATTCGGCGTTCGCCGCTCTGATAAGGACTGAACTCACCCGGACTGAAAAGCGCTACCGCGAAGGGGTTGCCGGCATCAGATATCTCCCCGAAGACTGTCAATTTCCCGTGTTGCTCGCTGCCGTTCTCTACGCAGACCACCACCGCCTCATCCGCGAGCGCGGGTTCGACACGCTGAGTGCGACACCGCAGTTGAGTACGGTGCGAAAGCTCTCGTTGCTCGTGTGCACGCGCTGGCAGTGGTTCTGGACCAAAGACCCCGAGGTAGTCTTTGGGGCGGTCAGTGGGATTTCACCGTCGATACCTCACCGTCGCGGTCCCGAAGACGCAACCTCCGCTCGATGATTTATGGGGACTCGTAATTTGTGTGGAACCACACGGATGAAACCGCGTCAGTCGTCGAACTCGTGGAATCTGTCTTCACAGTCATCACACCGTTCAAGGAGGTCAGCAAGGTTGTGGTCTGTGTCTATCGCGCCGACGCCAAAATCGGGACCGTCGTATTCGAGCGGCGAGTCGTGATTGAATCCACGCCGTTTCATTTCTTCTACGAGTTCTTCGTGGCGCTCCTCAATCCGGCTGGTGTCGATGTTGCCCTTTTCTGCGTGACCGGTGGCGATGGCCTCGCCGTGTGGGTGATTCTGAATCGTCCCGACGAGTTGGTGGTGTTCTGCGTGCTCGCCGCGGAGATGGTCGTCACAGAGAATCTCGGTTGGTACGCACCACATTCGTGTCATTGGTTTTCGTAGGGAGTCGAGCCATAGAGCACCATCGGTTGAATCCACTGAGTTTCTATCGAGACCGTCACTGGAGGATGTTCGCAACCACTAAACGCTACTCATACTTACCTCACGTAATGGATTGGACCGAGAAGTATCGCCCATCGACGCTCTCTGAGGTCCGGGGGAACAATAAAGCCCGCGACGCACTCGCCGAGTGGGCCGAGACGTGGGATTCACATCGTGAGGCAGTGATTTTGCACGGTTCGCCCGGTGTCGGAAAGACCTCCGCAGCGCACGCGCTCGCTTCTGACATGGGCTGGCCGACCATCGAACTCAACGCCTCGAATCAGCGCACGAAGGCCATCATCGAGCGCATCGCGGGCGAAGCAGCGAAATCGGGCACGCTCACGGGTGGCACCGGAGGCAGACGGCTCGTCATCATGGACGAGGCCGACAACCTCCACGGGAACGTCGACCGGGGTGGCTCGCGCGCCATCACCGAAGTAGTAAAGGAAGCCAGCCAGCCGATGGTGTTGATTGCAAACGAGTTCTACGAGATGTCGAACGCGCTCAGAAACGCCTGTGAGACCATCGAGTTTCGGGATGTCTCGGCGCGCTCGATTTTGCCCGTACTTAGAGACATCTGCCGGCGCGAGGAGGTCGAATACGAGGACGACGCGCTTTCGGCCATCGCTGAACACAACAGCGGCGATTTGCGGGGGGCCGTCAACGACCTTCAGGCGCTCGCCGAATCCACGGAGCGATTGACTGCGGCGGACGTGGTGACGGGTGATCGGGATAGGACGACGGGCATCTTCGACTTTCTGGATGCGCTCATCAAAGAGGAGGACGCAGAGGGTGCACTTCGGGCGTCGTATGAGGTTGATGAGACGCCGGACGACCTCATCAACTGGATTGAAGACAATATGCCGAAGGACTTTCATGGGACTGAGTTGGCGGATGCGTATGACTCGTTGGCGAACGCAGACCGCTGGCTCGGGCGGGTTCGGGCGACACAGAACTATTCGTACTGGCGGTATGCGGGCGACAACATGACCGCTGGGGTCGCGGCCGCCAGACGAGAACAAAAGGGTGGCTGGACGCGCTACGGTCCGCCGAGTTACTGGTCGAAACTCGGGCGCTCGCGGGGGACTCGTGACAAGCGCGATTACGTCGCCCGCCGGATAGCAGCAGTTGGTGGCATGAGCATGGCGAGCGCACGCCGCGAGGTCATGCCATTCTTATCGGCGATGACCCATCACTGTCAGAATCGAGACCTCACGGTGGCGATGGCTGCCCGGTATGAGTTGGAGACAGAACACGTCGCCTTCATCACCGGCAGCGGCGAGAGCACGAATAAAGTCCAGTCGATAGTCGAGGATGCCGCCCGACTTGGTGAGGAGGCCGCCGTCGCGGGTTCGGAAGGAGCCTTCGAGGGTGCGACGCGAACGGCGGGTGAAACCGACGACGCTGACGAGGA
>DASSKS010000179.1:0-2651 GCA_035690245.1 Halococcus sp.
GACAAACTCGTCCAGAAACGGCGACTGGCTGATGCCGGAATCCCCGTTCCTGAGTTTCGCGCCGTCGAGAGCGTTCCAGACCTCCAGGAAGCCCTTCAGGAACTCGGCTATCCCGCGATGTTGAAAGCCAGAGAAGGGGGCTACGATGGCCGCGGAAACGTCCCCGTCGAATCGAAAGAGGAGGTCGAGACGGCTTTCGAGCAAATCGACGGAAAGGCGATGGTCGAGGAGTTCGTCCCGTTCGAGCGCGAACTCTCGGTTATCGGCGTCAGAGGAGAAAACGAACGGCGAACGTTCACACCGGGCGAGAACATCCACGAGGAGGAGATTCTGCGCGAGACGGTCGTTCCGGCGCGCACGACGGAGGAGGTGCGTGAACGGGCAAAAACAGTCGCCCATGACGTACTCGACTTGATGAATGGGAGAGGCGTCTTCGGCATCGAACTCTTTGAGACCGATGGCGAGATTTCAGTCAACGAAATCGCACCACGACCCCACAATTCGGGACACTGGACCATCGAGGGCGCACAGACCTCCCAGTTCGAACAGCATATTCGAGCTGTGTGTGGCTGGCCGCTCGGTACGACCGACCGGCGCGGGCAGACAGTACTGGCGAATCTCTTGGGTGATGTCGAGGAGCCTCAACCCGCGGAACTCGATGGCATCGAGGGTGTGCTTTCTGCATCCGGCGCGCACCTCCACTGGTACGGAAAGCGCGAGGCACGCCCACTGAGAAAGATGGGCCACGTCACACTCACCGATGATGAGGCTGCCGACGGCGAAATCGACGAATTGCTCGCCCGTGCCCGTGAACTGCGCGATAACTGTACGTTCAAAGCAGAACAGACATGACCGAACTCGACGAACTACTCGAATCACTCGAACGCGAAGCCAGTCAGGAAAAATCACCCGCGGAAACCCCCGACGTGGGAATCGTCATGGGGTCCGATTCGGACCTCGATACCATGTACGGGGCATACGAGGCACTCACCGAACTCGGATTCACAGAGGTCACAGGAGAGGACACACCCGAAAACCGATTCACCTTCGAGACGTATGTGGTGTCGGCCCATCGGACGCCCGACTTGATGTACGCTTACGCAGACACCGCCCGCGAGCGCGGCATCGAAGTCATCATCGCGGGCGCGGGCGGGAAATCCGCAGACCTCCCGAACATGACCGCCTCGATTGCGTTTCCGATTCCCGTGATTGGGGTCCCCGTGCAAGAAAAATCAGTGGATTCGGTCATCGGAATGCCGACGGGTGCGCCCATCGTGGCCGTCGATGCCGGAAAGTCGTTCAACGCGGCACTGTCTGCGGTCCAGATTCTCGCGCGCGAGCACGAGGAGTTGAGTGAACGACTACTGGAGTATCACGACGCGCTCTCCGAGGACGTTGGGCGCGTCTCACAGGAACTTCACGAGCAGGGGACCGAGGCGTTTCGTGAGCAACAGGAGTGATGGTGTGCCCGACCCGACGCTGCCGTGTGAAAATAATCAATCCTTATATGAGTGGGTTTCTAAGCGCACATAGGAACAGACCACATGAATCAATGGATAGCTATCGGTGCGATGTTGGTCGTTGCAATCGCCATTCCGCTCTCGTTTATGGGGATATCGCGTCTGCTGCGGCCCAGCGTGCCCGAACAGGGAAAAACGTCGGTCTACGAGTCGGGCGAGGTGCCGACGGGCAACACGCGCATCCGGTTCAACATCCAGTACTACATGGTCGCGCTGTTGTTCGTCGTCTTCGACATCGAAACTGTACTGATATTCCCGTGGACGATTATCTATCGTAGCGCCGTTTCGAGCGCTGGGATGGCAAGAGCACTCGTGCCGATGTTGGTGTTCATCGGCGTGCTCGTGCTCGGTCTCGCGTGGGCGTGGCGCAACGGCGCGGTCGAATGGGTTCGCAACGAACGGTCGAGCGGCACACGGACACGATAATGAGTAGCGACAACCAGCGTTCAACTGAAGCACAGACCACCCAAGAAGCCCGCATGGGCGGCGGAACCGACAGCCGGTTCAACTCCAAACTCAGGGAGACTTTCGGTTCTTCGCCGTTCATCCTCACGAAGTTCGATTCGTTCATGAACTGGGTTCGAGGGTCTTCGATGTTCATGCTCCAGTTCGGCATCGCGTGCTGTTCCATCGAGATGATGCACACGTATGCAGTGAAACACGACCTCGATAGGTTCGGCTCGGGCGTGCCGCGAGCCTCGCCCCGACAGGCGGATGTCATCATCGTTCCCGGAACAATAGTATCGAAGTTCGCCCCCCGGATGAAGCGCGTGTACGACCAGATGCCAGAACCCAAGTTCGTGGTTTCGATGGGGTCGTGTACCATTTCTGGTGGGCCGTTTCAGAAGGGCTATAACGTCGTCAAGGGCGCACAGGAGGTCATCCCGTGTGACATTCACGTGCCGGGCTGTCCGCCCCGGCCCGAAGCACTCATCTACGGGGTCGCAAAACTCCAAGAGCGCATCACCGAAGGCGAGTCTTCGCCAGTGACGGTCAAGCCCTACGAACTCGAACAGTTCGGAGATTTGGAACGCGACGAGTTGGTGGAGAAGCTTGCCGACGAAATCGACGAGGACACCCTTGTAATGCGGTACAACTGGGCTGATTCGCCATGAGTTTGGAAGAACAAGA
>DASSKS010000180.1:0-6701 GCA_035690245.1 Halococcus sp.
TCCCTCGTTTTCGAGGTCGCGCACCCGCGAGATGATGCGCGTGCTTCCGACGGGGGTGAGTTCGAGGTCCGCGCCCGCGCGCTCTGTGACATCGACCAGTCGTTTCGAGACAGTAACCGCCGACACAGTTGTATCGTCGAGTTCGAGCGAAGCGGCAGCGAGCGCCGCAAACGTCGCGTCGCCCTCGATATATTGTCCATGTTCGTCGAAGAATATTGCTCTATCCGCGTCGCCGTCGTGGGCGATTCCGACGTCGGCGTCCGTGGCGCGCACGAGTCTGCCGAGGTCGGTGAGGTTTTCGGGGATGGGTTCTGGGTCACGGCCCGGAAAGGTTCCATCGGGCTGGGCGTTCACGGTGCGGACGTCACACCCCAACTCGCGGAAGATTCGTGGACTCGTCAGCGCGCCCGCGCCGTGGCCGGGGTCGAGGGCTATGGTGAGGTTCGCGTCGGCGATACGCTCGCGCTCGACCGATGCGATGAGTTCTTCGATGTAGGCCCGACGTGCGCCCTCGATAGTTCGGGAATCCCCTGTCTCGTTCCACGGGACGCGCTCCACGCACTCCTCATCGAATACGTCCTCGATTCGCTCTAAGCGCTCGACAGACAGTTCGATTCCATCCCTCCCGATGAGTTTGACGCCGTTGTACTCGGGTGGGTTGTGCGAGGCGGTTATCATCACTGCCGGGATACCCTCGCGTTCGGCGTAGAACTGGGTAGCCGGCGTCGGAAGTTCTCCGAGTCTGTCGACAGCACAGCCAACGCTCATGAGACCGCTCACCGCGGCGTCAGCCAGCATTTTCCCCGTTTTTCGGGTGTCCCGACCAACGGCGACCCGGTCGTCCATGACCGTGCCGACGGCCAGCCCAATCCGCAGACAGAACTCAGGCGTCACCTCCCTGTTTGCAATCCCACGGGTGCCGCTCGACCCGAACAGTCTCATTCGAGGAATACACCGCACCCGACCCACAAAGCAGTTCCGACACCCACCTTTTGCTGCGCTCACTCGCTTCGCTCCTTCGCTGGCAAAATCTGGACCAAAAGCCTCCTCCCTCCCATTGGTCGGTCGTCGGCCCGCTCGTTCGCTCCGCTCACTCGCGGTACAATCACTACACATTCCGCAACCGCACAGTACCGCCTCTGCAACCGAACAGCACCGCAGAAGCCCTCACTCACTCCTACGGAGTTCGCTCGCCCTTCATCCACCGAGGCCCGCAACGCTCCGCACCGCAACCGCCGTGTCGGAACGCTTTCGCTGCTCCACGCCTGTCAGTTTTCATGAGCAGTATCGACGAAAAGCGCGTCCACGGCGCGAACACCGACGCAACGGCGCTGTTCGTGGCGAGCGACATCGGTCTTGTGCGCGTCACCGTTGCTGGCGAGCGTGTCGGAAACATCGAACTCACGGACCGACGCGCCGCCCACGACCTCGCCGTCTCCGAAACTCATCTCGCGGTCGCTACCGACGAAGACGTTCTTCTACTCACTGAAGAAACCACAGCAGAGACGGGGTTCGGCCCGGCAACGGCGGTCGGATTCACAGACACACTCATCGCTGCCGCCCCTGATGGAACTGTCGCACACCGAACAGAGAACGGCTGGACCGAACTCGGACAGGTCGAATCCGTCCGGGCCATCGACAACGACCTGCTCGGAACGGAAGGCGGAATCTATCGCTTCGCAGACGGCAAATTCCACTACTCGGGTCTCGACGATGTCCGCGATGTCGCCACCGCCGGCACGCCTCGCGCCGCAACCGCCACCGGACTGTACCGCCTCGGAAACGGCTGGATGGACGAACTCGATGGTGAGTTCGAACTGGTGACTGCGGACACCGACCGGGCGCACGCCGCGACCGCCGACGAGTTCTACGCATACGACGGCGAGTGGACGCTCGAACCGATGGAAAAATCGGTCGTCGGCGTCGCCTACACTGGCGCAGTCTACGCAGTCACCGCCGACGGAACCTTACTCATCGAAACGGACGATGGCTGGCGCGAGCACCCACTCGGGGTAGGCAACGCGCAGGCACTCGTCGCGCTGGACCGAAAACCCGTTTAGGTGGCCCACGAAGACACCTGCATGATTATCAGTGCCTCGACCTCACAGTCGCTCGCAAGCGCGCTCGCAGCGGAACTCGACGTGCCGCTCGCGGGAACCGAATACGAGCGCTTTCCCGACGGCGAGTTTGTGGTTTCGATACCTGAATTCGATTCCGACCGGGCTATCGTCGTCTGTTCGACCACCACGAGCGACGCCCACGTAGAAGCCCTCCAGTTACAGGACGCCGCCCACGAGGCTGGCGCACGCGAGGTCGTCACCGTACTCCCCTACATGGGGTATGCCCGACAGGACGAAGCGTTCGAACCGGGCCAGCCCGTCTCTGCGCGCGCGCTCGCCCGCGCTCTCGGAACAGGCACCGACCGCGTCCTCACAGTGAACCCCCACGAAAAATCGGTCTGTGAGTTCTTCGAGGTTCCGTGTACACCCGTCGATGCCGCCGGCTGTCTCGCAGCACCCCTCCCAGAACTCGACAATCCTGTGTTCATCGCGCCCGATGCCGGAGCCACCGGACTCGCAGAAACGGTGCGAAACGCCTACGGCGAGGGTGCGGTGGACCACTTCGAGAAGACACGCCACAGCAGTACGGACGTCGAACTCGAACCACACGAAACAGACGTTTCAGACCGAGACGCCGTGCTCGTCGACGACATCATCGCCACCGGTTCGACGATGGCCGGGGCCGTCTCGCATCTCAGCGACGACGCAGACCGCGTGTTTGTCACCTGCGTCCATCCGGTACTCGCAGACACTGCACGTACCCGCCTTGCCCGTGCCGGCGTCGAGGCTGTGTATGGCACTGATACAGTCGAACGCGCAGAAAGCACCGTGAGTGTTGCGCCTGTGGTTGCCGACGCACTCGACGGATGACTCGCGGTGTTGAAAACGAGCTATTCGTCTCTGTTGAGTCGGCTCAGCCCCACAGCCAGTCGGTGAACCACGTGATGATGCCGAGGATGATGGAGAGGACGCCTACCACCTGTCCAAACACCGGGACGGTGAAAAAGAGGATGGCACCAATGACGATGAGGATGATTGCCAGTTGCTCTTCTGAGTAGTGCTCTTCGAAGGACCGGAACGTTCCGGAACTACTCCCACTGTCGCTCTCGTCGTCTGAATCTCCTGTGATCGACATGACTGTGAATAACAACGGGCCAGCGACGTCTAACCGTTTGGCTTGGAATCGCAACCCGTTTATACCAATTCGTCCAGCAATCGAAACTCTCCGCGTTCTTCTGTGTGAGAATCTGAGACCGAACTGAACGTATGGATGCTTCTACCAGTACTATTTGCTGAAACAATGGAGGCGAGTGCTACCGATGCCGGTCAGGAACGGACGACGAATGCGCTCGTTATCCCCAGAGCCAATCGACGAACCACGTGATGATGCCGAGTATCAAGAACACGACACCGGCGATCTGCGTTATCGGCACCACCGGAAGCAAAAAGAGGATGACACCGCCGATGATCAGTATTCCGGCCAGTCCCTCCTCGGAGAAGTTCTTGAAGAACTGTTGGAACAGGCTCTGACTTCCGTCTTGCTGACGACTGTCGCTCGACATACTTCCCGTTTTGGCCGGAACGATACTAAGAGTGTGGCCTGCCGATGCAGCCGTTTCTTATGCTCTGCCTGCTCGACGCCACCTCACCGACCTATGCCCGTGCTTCCGCGAGCGGTTCGATGGCGATTTCAACTGTTGTATTCTCGATGTCCCACTCGCGGCGGTGGCCATCCTCGACAGGCCCGAACTCCGCTGCGCGCACCTCCTCTGCGATGAGGGCTTCGTGTTCGTCCACGAGGTCGGCAACTCGGTCGTCTGCGATTGCGAGGTCGAGACGCACCCGTTCTTCCAAATCGAGGGCCAACTCCTTTCGCATCTCTTGGACTCTGCGGATGACATCGCGGGCATACCCCTCGCTTTCGATGTCCTCTGTGAGCGCGGTATCGACATAGACGGTCCCGCCGTCCTCGGAATCGAACGCACCCGCGGCAATGTCGTCTGGGGTTTCGGTGACGAACTCGACCATCTCCTCGGTGAGGTCAACTGATTCGGAGAGCGCATCCTCAACGGCAGTTTCGAGCGCCGGAAGCGTTGGCTCCCTGATTCGTGCCTCGTTGAGCGCGGTCATCACGTCACCTGCTTGTTCGCCGAATTCGGGACCGAGCACGCTCATGTCGGCTTCAGCACTATAGCGTAGCTCCTCCCAACTCTCTTCAGGACCGATGAGTTCCACCGTTCTCGCATTCAGTCGGTCTGCAATCAGCGCCGATTGGGATTCGACGGCTTCTGCGACCGCCTCGCTTTCGGCATCCACCACCACTCGCCTGACGGGCCAGCGGAGCTTTCGTTCTGCCTGCTGGCGGGCCGCCGACCCGGCTTCTTCGACTGCACGCGCGACCCCTACCTCGCGTTCGAGCTGAGGATTACGGAGTTCCTCGTCGGGTTCGGGCCAGTCGCGCATATGCACCGTGTCGAAGCCCTCCTCACCGGTGAGGGTAGTGTGAATTTCCTCGGCGACGAAGGGCGCATACGGCGCAAGCAGCGCGACGACCTCCGAGAGAACCCGATAAAAGGTCGCGTACGCCGCGCGTTTCGAGGCACTATCGGATTCTTCCCACATCCGTTCGCGCACACTTTGGACGTAAAATCGTGAAACGTCTTCGACAACGAACTCAAGCAGTGTCGATAGCGCGCGGTCCTGTCGGAACTCCTCCCACCCCTCAGTCATCTCGCGTTCGACAGTTTGGAGGCGCGAGAGCACCCACTCGTCTTCGCGTTCGAGTTCGGTGGTTTCGACACTCGTTTCGTCGGGGTCGAACCCGTCGAGACGCATATACGGCAGCGGGAAGCGAAACACGTTCCAGAGGATGTTGAGCGTGCGCTCCATCTCACTCGTTTCTTCCCACGAGAATCGCATATCGTCGCCCTGCGGGTTCGTCCCGAGGAGGAACAATCTCATGGGGTCGGTTCCGTGGCGCTCTGTGACCTCTTTCGGTTCGACAGTGATATCCTTCGATTTCGACATCGCCCGCCCATCGGGCATCAGGGCGAACCCGTGCATCAACACTTCTTTGTAGGGAATTTGGTCGAGTGCCGCCGTTCCCATCCCCAACTGCGACCAGAACCACCCCCGAGTCTGGTCGTGGGCCTCCATGATGAGGTCAGCCGGCCATAGCTCCTCGAATTTCTCCTCCTGTTCTGGGTAGTCGAGCGTGCCCCACGACGCGACCGACGAATCGAGCCAGACATCGAACACATCGGGAACACGAGTGTAAGTCGTGCCCCCTTCGGTGATAGTGAGGTCGTCCACAGTAGGTCGATGGAGGTCCACCTCATCGGGATTCACAGTCTGGTCTGTGCGCTCTGCTAACTCCTCGCGCGTTCCGATGACAACTACCTCATCCATTGCTCCCGACCAGTCTTCTGGCGTCCAGATGGGTACTGGAATCCCCCAGTAGCGCTGTCTGGAGATGTTCCAATCCGGTGAGCCTTCGATGAAGTCCCGAAAGCGGTTGTCGCGGGCTTCTTGGGGATGCCACTCCGAGTCTTCGATGTTCGCCAACATCTCGTCTTTCACGTCGGTCACCGTGACGAACCACTGGTCGGTGGCGAGAAACACGATGTCCGTCCCGCAGCGCCAGCACTGGCCGTAATCGTGGGCATACGTCTCCGCTGCGACCAGGAGTCCCTTCTCGTCCAAATCCGCGATGATTTCCTCGTTGGCGTCGCGGACGAACTCGCCGGTGTATTTTCCGGCGCTGTCGAGATAGACGCCATCACTCCCGACGGGACAGAAAACGTCGAGACCGAGTTCCTGCCCGCGCTCGAAGTCCTCTTGGCCGTGACCGGGCGCGGAGTGGACGAGTCCCGTTCTATCGACCTCGACGTAATCGGCGTGATACACCTCGAAGGCCCCCTCTCCATCTGGATGGTCGGGCACTTCCTCGGCCAGTGGATGGTTGTACTCCCAGCCGAGCATCTCGCTTCCTTCGACCTCTTCGAGTACCTCGTACTCCTCGTATCGCCCTTTCTTCAGGACTTCCTCGACCACGGCGGCGGCGAGATAGAGCACTTCATTTTGTCCATCTCTTTCAGTGCGTACCTTCTGGTAGGTCACGTTCTCATCGACGGCGACGAACTCGTTCGCGGGGACGGTCCACGGCGTCGTGGTCCAGATGACGAGATTTCCTTCGCGCTCAGTGAGCGGAAATTTGACGTATATCGAGGGGTCTTCGACCTCGTGATACTCGACTTCGTTTTTGGCGATGGCCGTCTCACACCGCGGACACTGCGTTATCGAGCGTTTTCCCCTGTCCACGAGTCCGCGCTCTGCGGCCTGTTCGAACCCCCACCACGCCGCCTCCATGTACTCGGGGGTCACAGTCCGATAGGGATTCTCCCAGTCCATCCAGACGCCGAAGGATTTGAAATCCTCTTGGAGACCCGCTAACTGCTCGTCTGCGTACTCTTTGCACTCCTCGATGAACGGCTCCATTCCAAAGGCTTCGATGTCTTTTTTATTTTCGAACCCCAGATTTTCCTCGACCCGCGTCTCGATTGGCAGCCCGTGCATATCGTAGCCCGGCCTGTCGGTCACGTCGTAGCCGCGCATTCGGTGATACCGGATGTAGGCATCCTT
>DASSKS010000181.1:0-2957 GCA_035690245.1 Halococcus sp.
GGTTTTTCGCTTCAAACGGACCGTCCTCTGAGTACTCCCATTTCTCGTCGAGTGTTCGGAAGACGAGCCATTCGGCGTCGTCGTGCGGTTCACAGCGTTCCATGATCGCCGACAGCGGGACGCCGCCCCACTTGGCGTAGTAGGTCCAGCCTTGGATGCAATCGTGACGGGTGATGTGGCGCTGTACGTCCATCTCGCGGATATCCTCGTGAGTGAGTTCTAGTTCGTTCTCGATACATCCGGTCACGGTTACCGTCCAGTCCTCAAAATCGTTCTCGTAGTGTTCGCGGTACTCGTCATTGCGCGGTGGCTTGCCGTTTACCCGCGCGAAGTTCGAGTATTCGTCAATATCATCGCCATCGACGAATGAGACGTGGTGGAACAGCTTTTTGAGGAGCGGATCGACGCCGATTTCGAGCCAGTCCTGCGTCCGATACGGTCTCTTGAGCGAGACCCATGTTGCGAACGCAGCGAACCCGAGCACAATCGCAATCCCAAGGACGGTGAGCACAATCGTGAGTTCCAGTGAGGCGGATTCACTCCCGAGGACCATCATTCTCATCTCGTGCCAGAAGCCGTGGGCAGCCACTAACGCGACGTGACCGACCAAAAAGAGGTTGAACACGATGAATCCGAGGAAGTGGAGGCTGCGGGAGAGCTGGCGATTCCCGGCGAATTGCTTCGGAAAGTGTGCGCGGAATGCGGGAGCCTGCAACAAGCCTGTGATGATCATGAACGGCGAAAGGACGAAAATCACGGCGAAGTACGTGAGCTGCTGGAGCGCGTTGTAGCCGGCCACGTGTGGAATCTGCAACTGGAGGTACATAATGAGGTTATTCCATGCGGTCGGGAAAATCGCCCACGAGGTGGGCACGAGGCGCTGCCACTCGCCGGAGATGGCCAACGCGCCCACGTACAATACTCCCGTGAGCGTCCAGCCGAGCGCGCCCCAGAAGTGCCAGTGACGACCCATTCCAAGCCCATCTCGACCGGGCAGAGAGATGAGCGGCGATGGTGCGTCGATCTCGTCTTCGGCGGTCCAGAGGTCCTCGCCGTCGATGACCTCTTTATCGAAGTCAGTTGAGCGTTTCTCGTCGCCGACGCGGAGCCACTCGTCGCCCGGTGTCCCGTTGTCGTTCCAGTAGAGCTTCGGGTGGCTCATGAGGATTTCATAGCCACTGCGAAAGAGTAGAATCATGAAAAAGAAATTGAACCAGTGTGTGATGCGAAGCCACCACGGAAAATCGAGGGCCATATGCGACTGTCATTGAGTGCATCTGGTAAGTATATACCGGCGAACGTGTTCGGTTTCGGATTACTCGATGTACAGCGAGTACAGGATGATGGCGAAGCCAGCGGTCGTAAACGCGCTTTCGACCACGAGTGCGAAGCCCGGATCAACAGTAATGAGTCGGTCGACGATACCGGCGAGAAGTGCACCAAGCGTGACGAGTCCGAAACCGAGTGCGAGCGCTCTGAGCGCCCGTGACATCGTGCGGCGGTAGGCCCGATACGAGTAGAACGTAATCATGCCGCCGAGAATCAGTGTCAGTGTCTTGAGAACGAGAACTGCGGTGGCGATGTATTGGCTCATGTCTCCTTGCTCACCTCCGACCAGAGGTCGGACAGTCGCTGGTCCGGTGTTCGTTCGCGGTGTTTGATAGCGACCTCGACCGAGCGGTCGTCATCGAGACCGATGCGGACCTCATCGAAGGCGAGTGCATAGCGCGTCGTGTTCTGACTGTCCGTTCTGATTTCGATGCGCTCGTCGAGGAGGGATGCATCACTGAGCAGTTCGAGCTTTCGGTACGTCGTCGAGAGCGGAATGTCACACGCTTCCGAGAGTTCACTCGCCGTCATTGGCTCCTCCAACTGCTCGATGATAGTGCGGCAGGCTGGATCATCGAGTGAGTCGAGCACGTCCTGCAACGCGGGCGTCTCGGCGTCGAACGGGTCACGTACCATTACTGGCCTCTGTGTGACTGAATAGTGTTCGGTCGCTTGTTTCAGCATAGCTCAGGTATCTCCAGTTGCCGACCGTGCGGTCACCCGTCCCTGTTCGTGGCTCAATCTGTCGTCTCTCGTATTGCTTGGAGACGCTACCGGCCATCTCATGAAGTCTCCGTTTCGATGGTGGCGTTGGCTATTCCACCGACGAACTGTTTGATGACCGTTCCTTCGGCACGATGGAGGGTTTCACTACAGGTGGATTTTGCGATGCCGAGTTCGTCTGCAAGCTCGGTTAGTGAACACTCTCTGAGCGTGTTGTAGTATCCTGCTTCAACAGCCACACTGAGAAGTTCCAGCTGGCGGTCGGTCAATAACTGTTCCGGTTCAAAATGTTGTTGGACCTCATTGACGGTGAACGGAATTCCGAACTGTTCGAACTGTCTCCCAAGTTCGGACAGACGACCTTGTGACGCCGTGAGTTCCCATTCGACCGTGCCCTCAGTGAGGAGAAACGGCATTTCGAGCGGGACACCCGCTCCCTGGATGGAAAACAACAGTAGTGGCATCATGGTTTCGAATTGAATCAGTGCCGTATTATTGTGTTGTTGGAGGATGTCGAGTTCTGTGACTGCCTCGCTGGCGTCAACCTCGGCAAGAATCGAGGAGAGTTCCTGAGCGGTGATTTCGGCGAGTCCGACACCCGCCTGACCGTCCGCGAGTGCGGCCAGAACGCGAAACTGTGCATCCGGATAGGTCCGTGAAACGTCCCCAATCCAGATGCCTTCGGGAATGGTAACTGTGAGATGTGCTCGTGGCATCGTCGTTCGTCCGAATATATTCGGCCCGTATCGTAATCAGTATTCCCGAACATATTCGGTCAAAAAACCTTATAAATCATGTTCGGTCATTCATGCTGGGCGGAGTTGTTGTTTGAGTACTGTCGGCTTACGATTTCTCCTGTTAACCGAATCCGGATGCTGTCGCGCGGGACACTACGCGAATGGCTT
>DASSKS010000182.1:0-5519 GCA_035690245.1 Halococcus sp.
GTGGATTCGGACGAAGTAGAAATCCCCGTACAGAGGTAGCTATTCGAAAGAAACGGTTGCTTCGTCTTCCCACTAAACGAATACGTGAACGGACGGGTGAGTGTGCTATGCGCGAACCGAAGAGTGAGCGCTGCGGACCACTGTTTAGTGCGACATGGTGCAGGGAGGTTCGGATACCCGTCGCCGTCGGGGTCTGTGGTGTATTTTACGTAATTTTTGTCGGACAGGTGAAACGGTCCCCACGTCGTTGCGAACGTTGTTTCGACCGACGGCGCGAGCACCATGCTCAGATCGTCCGCTATATCAGGCTGTGACACTCGCTTGACGGAATCCTCTGCGAGAGGGACCGTCTCTGCTGGCTTCCCTCGAATCCGGCGTGAATCCGGGACACCTGTAATCCCAACAGCGGAGAGTGCCGTTGGAAGGTTCCCCTGATTGACGACCGTGAATAGGAGGTCGCCTGTGGACTCGAACCCTCTCTCGCTGTTCTGTATCGGCTCGGGTCGTAGCGCCGTGAGCGTCGGATTCGCCGTGAGCGTAACACCGCGCGTGTCCACCGTCTCGTTTCCTCGCCGGATACCGACTGTATAATTTCCTTCCGGCAACGCTGAATAACCCTCGAACGGACCAGTAGGCCGACCGAGCAGACCGACTTTGACGGTCGTGTTGTCCTTCCACTCGACGAGTGGAGCGACCCCGCCAGAGGTTCCATTCGGCGCTAAGTAGACATCATCCGCCTTGGTATTCACGGTGAGGTTCACAGTCATGACGCCCTGTCGAATTGTGACGTTCGTGATTGGGGAGGGTGAGGATTCCGCGAACAGCCCTGAACACCCCGCAAGCGCGCTCGCTGCCCCAACTGTGATTCCTCCACCATATCGAAGCGCCTGTCGTCGCGTTACTCGCGGGAGCTGTGATTCGTCGCTCATGGTCAGTGTAGCACCTCTCGAAACAGCGGCGCGACCGGAATATCTGTGAGAACAGTGAAACTGATGCCGACCCCTGCTGCGGTCGC
This sequence comes from Halococcus sp., assembly GCA_035690245.1. Lineage (GTDB taxonomy): Archaea > Halobacteriota > Halobacteria > Halobacteriales > Halococcaceae > Halococcus. The sequence continues at coordinate 1,016 of DASSKS010000182.1, forward strand.
AAGCGCGCACAGACCGATGCCGAACAGCAGTGGGTTCGCCCGCCGACTGTCGGCATTCGGACTCAGCGAAAATCGCTGAGAGGAAATCGGACGGAACGGCCGCACTCCGACCGAATCGAGCGTGAAACGGGTCGTAGAGAGCGGCCAGAACAACAGCACTCCCATCGGTGTCAATACGTCACCGGCCAGATGCGAGATGATCGCCAATGCACCGATACAAAAGCCGAACCACCCGAGAGCTGCTGGGTCAATCCCGGCTACCTGTACGGCGACTGCGTACAGGATGTGATCGAATCGAACCGGGATGAATCCACGCACGACCGACGGTACGAACGACAGAAGCGCCGATACACCGTCCGCAGCGCCGGTTATCGCTGCTACAGTGACTGAAACGAGATAACGACTCAGCCACCAACTCCCGATGCCGATGACCGTCCCGACGATCACTGCCGTCAGCAGCGAATGACCCGCGCCCCCGCGATGGGTGAAACCGGGAACGTACATATCCTTGTCCGGGACCGGCTCGATGACGAGCATCCCCACTAATCCGAGTACAGCGAGACCGAGTTGGCCGGTAGAGAGTAAGAGGTAGCTGACCGGCGCGTACAGCAACAGCACAATGCCGGTGTGACCCATTCGATGCATTACCGTCCTCTCGTGAACTGCGTAGGGGACGCATCATAGGCGCGGAGCGTGCGGCGCAACAGCGTCACCGTTCGTTTCGCTTCCGGTTTCCCGACTTGGGCTGCTTGCTCAACCCGTTCGATGCCCTCGCGCGGGAACCGAACGCTTGCCTCAGATGAGAGATGCCTTCCGGGGCGGTCGTCAGGGTCGTTCTCAGTGATCTCGGCTGGGACCTCCCCAATATACACAGTTTCCTCTAGAAGCTCCTGAACCGGCTCGGCGTCAGTCTCCGAACAGTCGAAGGCGAGCGCTGTCCAATCGTCAGCAGTTCCGTACGCGCGGAGATCAAGCGCCCGGCGGTCGAACACCATCCGCGTCTGTCCCCGCATTCGTCGAACCACCGCAGCGACTGTGGCGCGGACATTCGCCAGAACGTCCCCCTCACTTCCGCCGTCTTTAGCGTCCGTCTCGGCATGGCTCTCGTCGGTTTCCGGGTCGAAATGCACGGTCAGAACGTCTCTCTCCTCGCCGTCGCTTCCCTCGGCTGGCCCGCTCTCCATGTCGCTGCCAGCCCCGGAAGAGTCGGGTGGGTTGGTTGACGCGGCTGGTTCGGTTGGCTCAGCTGGCTCCTCCCTTCGTTCCGACTGTTCATGCGAGGACGATGCTGAAAACGATGGCATACTGAGCGAGAATGATGGGACTCGAAGCCAGCGAAAGGACGGACGTGCGATTACAATCAACTCTACAAGCGCCAGCAGAGTCATCGCGGCCACCACACCGACGAACATTTTCATGTTCTCACTGAGGGGAAGTATCCCGCTTGCGATGCTCTCACTTTCTGGGCCGACAGTCTGTGCGGCGGCGAGCGGCGCACTAACCACAACCGCTCCGCCGGCGAGTGTGAGCGTCAGTACGAGTGTAAGTACCGTCCATTGGGACGTTCCGAGGGTGTGTCGATCTCTGAGCATAGATAGGCTGGTGCCGCGCATACACCGGGGCGGTCTGTCGCCTGATGCTCACCCCGAAACAGTATTGAAGGCTATGGGGGTGGCAGCCCCTCGATATTACTTAAAGACCCCTTCGCTGTCGCGTGATCCGATATATCACTGACAGCCGGTGTCAGTCGTAGCAGTCGAAGGCGATTTCGCGCTGTTCCTGAGTGGCGGTGTCGTCGTGCTGGGCGCGCTCGACGGCCGCACGCACTTCATCGAGCAGCGACCGAGCGTGCGAGAGAGCGCCGCACGCCCGCGACCGTGGAGGTGGGTGGGGGGCGAGCGCCGAAGGCGTGAAACAGAGGGAACGGGCTGTACGGCGTGCCCGGCGAAGCCGGGGAATCGTAATGCGGCTGCGGGTATGATGTGGCTTCTGTGTCGCTTTATTTCACCCTTCGCACGTAGCTGTATGCAGCAAGAACGATGATACCGGGGAACAGACCGAGACCTGTTAACACAGCAATGACTGCGGCCCAGAGTATCGCGTCTTGGTCGCCTGCTGATTTCCCGGTTCGATACGCGAGATATGCTGCAATCAGAGGTGGGATGACGAAGAAAAGCAAGATGATGATTTCAGGACCGGCGGGAATACCGGGAATCTGGAGTGGAAGCATACTGTGGTATCTGAGGGTTTCTATAAATGAGTGATGAATCTGGTGTGAATTTCCGGCCAGTTTTATTTTGTAGGCGTTTTAGCACTATTATGGCTATACTATCGGTAGAACCACCGGGGGAACCCGTCCACAACGGGATGCCACGCGATGGACCGAGTCCCCGGTTTTCACGGAGCGGAGAGTGCTCCAAACAAACGATTTCGCCCTTGAATAATAAACTTTGGGCATGGAATTATTATCGGTACTGATGCCCTGTTCTTCGGGCGAGAGCAGGCGCTGTTTGCTTTGACTGCTGTGCGGAGATGCGAGTTCCACCGTGTTAAAAGGCGGAATAAGCACTCCTACGGGAGCGATTCGCACACTTTACCATCACCCTCGCCATCCAGCCCAGACGGGTCTTCGTCGGGATTGTGGTTCTCGAAGTATTCCTGTGCTTGTTGCTGGCTGCTGAAATCGCCACAGTCGTAGGGGTCCGAGGCTCCCCCACTGGGTGGCGGAAGGTCGCTCCCGCCGCTGTCGCCACCGGTGTCAGGAACAGGCGTCGGAGTTGCTGTTGCAGTCGATGTCGTCGCGGCCTCGAAGCCCCACACGCCACGGTTCGCCGCCTGTGCGTCGGCTTCACTGTCCAGATATTTCGATTCGAGCACGAATTCGCCTTCGGAGTAGACACGCGCCAGTCCGCGCTCTAAGAGTTCGTGTCCGAGATTCTCGCCGTCAATGTAGACATAGGCGAGCAAGCGGTCGTAGTAGCCGCGGGAATCGCTTTCAGGGTCAGTGACGACGCGGACCTGCTCGCCAGCGAGCTTGTCGGTCGCAAACCCGGAGGCACGATGCCCCCATTTGAGGAGCCAATCCCGCCCTGTGGGCGTATCTGGGACGTTGTACTCTGGCGGGTCCATGTACTGGTCCGCGACCTCCGGTGTATCGACGCCAATGAGCCGCACGGTGTCTGTCTCGCCGGTTTTGAAGCGGACCTCGAACGTGTCCCCGTCAATGACTCGGACGACGGTCGCGGTGCGTGCGTGGCCGCCCTCGATGGGCGAGGAAGTCATCGGTTCGGGTGTCGCCGTCGCGGTGGGGGTCGGAGTGGCTGTTGGTGTGGCTGTGGCGGTCGGTGTCGGTGTGCTCGTTGGTGTCGGGGTGGGTGTCGCCGTTTCAGTAGCGGTCGGTGTTGCAGTCGGCGTTGAGGTAGGTGTGAGTGTTGGCGTCGCGCCGGTCGTTTTGGTTACGATGGTTGTTGCGGTCTGGGCGGTGGGAGTGGTCGTCGTTCCGGTCGGTATTGTCGCTGGCATCCCGGTGGTGCTGGCGCTTGAATTGTTCATTCCGCTGGTGCTGCATCCGGCGATGAGCAGCGCACAGACGAGGACGAGAGCAGGTAGTATCCTCCGCAAGTGCATGATAAATCGAAAACAGAGGGAAGTGAGAAAAGCGTTCGGGTGGATTAGTCGTCGGTGTCGGGCTCGTCGTCTTCGTCAACCGCGCCGTCACCGTCGTTGTCGATGTCGTCGGAGTTGCCGCTGTCCGGCTCGTCGTCTTCGTCAACAGCACCGTCGCCATCCTCATCGTCCTCCGCCGCACTGTTGAAGTCATCCGCGCCATCGTCACCATCATCACATTCGTCGTCTTCGTCAACCGCCCCGTCTCCATCGTCATCGTCGTTCGAGGGACCTTCGTTGTCCTCGTCATCCTCGTCGATTGCGCCGTCGCCGTCATCGTCTTGGTCGTTCTCACCGAGGACTTCGTCGGCCGAACCGGGTGCACAGACCGATGTGGCCTCGTCGTTTTCCTCGCCCAACTCATCCTCATCCTCGACGGTCACGAACGCGGAGTCAACGACCGCGCTGTCATTTGCGACATAGGGACCGTCCTCAGCACCGTTCGAGGTAACGAAGTCGTACACCTCGTTGCTATTCGTGTCGAGGTGGGGCATCGCAATCAACGTCTGACTTTCTTCGAGTGTCATCCCTTCAGCGAAGTTCTGTCCGGGTACGTCGAACAGCGTCACTTCGACGTTCGTGTGCGTGCCAGCGGGCAGGAATTCCGAGACACCGACGACGCTCCCCAAGACATTGCCATCCAGTAGGCTTGCATCGTGAATCGCTACGAATCCGCCTTCGGAGAGCGTGACCGACTCGACCACGACGGTCGTCCCGATGGTGGACTGGTTGTTGAAGACCACCGAAGCCGTCGGTGCAGCCGCCACTGTAGTTGAGTCTCCCTCAGTCTCGGTCTCCGCCTGTGCGTTGGTCGCTTCTTCGGTGGTGGTCGGCGTGG
>DASSKS010000183.1:0-3351 GCA_035690245.1 Halococcus sp.
CGCAAGTGAATACCACCCTAACCACACTGTGACAGGCCACCCCGCTCTCGTCCGTCGTTTTTCTGCTGCACTTTAGCAATGTTTATATAGAACCGCAAACGACCCAGTAGGTGAGGATTCCACTATGGCACAGCGACAGCAGCGAATGGGTGGACAGCCGCTGTTCATCCTGAGCGAGGACACGGAACGAACACGCGGACAGGACGCACAGAGTTCGAACATCGCTGCCGGTAAGGCAGTATCCGAGGCCGTCCGAACGACGCTCGGACCCAGAGGGATGGACAAGATGCTCGTCTCGGATGCCGGCGACGTGGTCATCACGAACGACGGCGCGACCATCCTCCGTGAGATGGATATCGAGCATCCCGCCGCCCAGATGATAGTCGAGGTCGCAGAGACCCAAGAAGATGAAGTGGGTGACGGCACGACCACTGCGGCGGTGCTCGCCGGGCAGTTGCTCGCCAAAGCCGAGGGACTCTTAGACGACGATGTTCACCCGACGACCATTGTCGAGGGCTATCACGAGGCCGCGGGGTTGGCCCATGAGGCCATCGACGAACTCGTCATCGAGGATGACATCGACGACGAACTCTTAGAAGGTGTCGCCAGAACCTCGATGACCGGCAAGGGAACCGGCGACGTGGGCGCGGAAGGACTCGCCGAAACCGTCGTCGAGGCCATCCGGCAGGTCGAAGGTGAGGATGGCGTCGCGCGCGATGAAGTCACCGTACGCACCCAGACCGGCGCGAGTTCGAGCGCCACAGAACTCGTCGAGGGCGTCATTTCCGAAGAAGAACCCGTCCGCGAGGATATGCCCGCTACTGTCGAAGACGCCTCGATTGCGGTGCTCGATGTCGAATTCGACATCCGTGAGAGTTCCGTCGATGCGGAGTACGACGTGACGAGCGTTGATCAATTGAACGCCGCTCTCGATGCCGAAGAAGGCCAGTTCAAACAGTACGCAGAGGCACTTTCGGAACTTGATGTCGATGTCGCGTTCGTCACCGAAAGCATCGACGACCGCGCGGCGGCCCACCTCGCAGAAAAGGGGATTTTGGCCTTCGAGAACGTTGACGACGACGAGGCACGCGCCATCACGCGGGCCACCGGCGCGAATCGCGTCGGCGCGATAGACGACCTCGAAGCAGGGGATTTGGGTAGCGCAGAGCGCGTCCGCGTCGAATCGTTCGCCGAAGACGATCTGGCCTTTGTCGAGGGCGGCGCGGCCGCAGAATCCGTGACGGTGTTCGCCCGCGGCGGTACAGAACACGTCATCGATGAACTCGAACGCGCGCTCAACGACGGACTCGATGTTGTCACTGCTGCGCTCGATGCTGGGGGAGTGGTTCCCGGCGGCGGCGCGGCCGAGATCGCCATCGCCGACCACGTCCGCGACCGGGCCGCGAGCATCGAGGGCCGCCGTCAGTTGGCCGTCGAGGCCTTCGCGGACGCAATCGACGTGCTCCCGCGCACGCTCGCAGAGAACACCGGCATGGACCCAATCGACGCGCTCGTTGACCTGCGCTCGCGCCACGACAGCGAAGGGCGGGCGGGCATCCTCAGCGAGGGCCAGACCGGACACGTTGACGACCCCGTAGAGGCCGGTGTGTTCGACCCCGCAGCAGTCAAACACGAAGCAGTCGAAAGCGCGACCGAGGCCGCGACGATGATAGCCCGTATCGACGACGTCATCTCCGCCAACTAGGAACATTCCCGTTTTTTCAGTGCTGGCTGTTCAGTCGACGACAATCGAATTGCCGACATCAACGCCGAACGCCTTCGCGCCGCGTCCCTGATTGACGGCGAGTTCGACGTTGCCGTGACTGCCGACTGTGACGAGGCGGTCGCCGGCGTTCACGTGGGCATACGACCGTGCGACCGGGGCCGATTCGCCGTTTACTGTGGCTGTACCGCCAAACCGACCGTCGAGGACGCTCCCCGGAATGTTCGTGATGGCGTTGCCGAACCCATCCACGACGAGCACCTCTCCTGCGGCGTTTTCCTCGCTGACTTCCGCGCTGGGAAACTGGAACTCCACGGTGTCTTCTGTGGGAACGAATCCATCGATTTCTGCGATGTTCGCTACGCCCGCCTCGTGAACGGCGGCGGCTGCCGGCGCGAACACATCCCGACCGTGAAACGTCGAACTTTCGGCATCCTCGTATTCGATTTCGAACGTTTCGATTTCTCCATTCCCTGCGAGCTGCCGGGCTACCGGAACGAGCACGCCGTTGTCGGGACCGACGAGCGCGTGCTCGCCCACTCGCAACCCAAGAGCCTTTCGAGCGGTACCGACGCCGGGGTCGATGACAACGAGATGAACCGCGGGCGGAAAATAGGGAAGCACCTCCCGGAGCCAGAACGCACCCGCGCGAACGTCCTGTCGGGGAAAGTCGTGGGCGACATCGACCAGTCGGGCGTCAGTACGAGAAAGAAGCACTCCCTTCATCGCCCCCGGATAGGGAGAACCGAAATCCGAACTCAGCGTTATCATGGTCGATAGCAACGAGGAGCAGTCCCTTGGTGTTTCGGTTGCGGTCCCAGGAGGATACCGTAGAACGATTCAATGCACCGGAATACCATCTCGAAATAAAAATTATCGATATATTCTGCGTTATAGTGTGGGAGTTTATCTCATTTCTGTGGAGGTTTGCGAAACGGTATATGCGTCTGTCGCCTCGTTCGAGACGCAATGATACCGACTACTGATACCGGAGTGAGTAGTATGAATTTTTCAGTAAGTCCCGTGGGGGCGGGTGTTTGATGGGACGGCTTTCGACGCTCGGTCGCGTGCTGTTCGGCTGTGTGCTCGCGTTCACGGCCATCGACAACCTCCGCGATTTGGAGGCGATGACCGGCTACGCCGAATCGAAGGACGTGCCAGAAGCCGAGAAACTCGTCCCGTTTGCGAGCGGAATGTTACTGCTCGGAAGCATCGGCATCGCCCTTGGACGCTTTCCACGGTTGGCTGGCGGGGCGGTTGCGGCGTTTCTCGTTGGCGTCACGCCCACGATGCACGACTTCTGGAACATGGAAGAAGAACAGCGCGAACAGCAGATAATTCACTTCCTGAAGAACACTGCACTACTCGGTGGCGCACTGTTCTTCCTCGCACGCGGTCCCGCCGAGGATTCAGAGAACTAATTCGTTATTCTGGGTCTGCATCGTCGTCCCGGTGGGGCCTGCGGTCAACCGCGCCATCGGTGTCGCTGATGCGTTGGATGCGCTCGATGCCGTCGATTTCAGTGATGATGTCCACGACGGCTTCTGGAACGAGTTCTTCCCAGTCGTCGTCTTCTATCATGCGCTCTCTGATTTCGGTGCCCTCTAGCTTCTCTCGGTTGAACATCG
>DASSKS010000184.1:0-4238 GCA_035690245.1 Halococcus sp.
ATAGACGAGTGTGAGCGCAATGGTCACTTTCCAGAGACCGGCCCCGAAGATAGCCACGAGCGCAAGCGCCAGTAGAAGTGATGGGAAGGCAAGGAAAACGTCCATCGTCCGCATCACGACGTTGTCGGTGACGTCGCCGTAGTAAGCGGCGATGATGCCGAGCGAGATGCCCAAAATCGTTGAGGCCGCGACGGTGATGGTGCCGAATTTCATCGCAAACCACGCGCCATACAGCACCCGCTTGTAGATGTCGCGCGCGGCGGCGTCAGTACCGAAGAGGAACTGGGTGAGGGATGCGGGACCGAGCCATCCCGGTGGGGCTTTGTCCGGGTGCGTCGCCAGCCGCGAGTGGGTTATCGCGTTGAGGTCGAGGAACACCCGTGCATAGACGCCGATGGCCACCATGCCGATGATGATGGCCAACCCGACAACCGCGAGTCGATTCGAGAGGAGTTCTGAGAGAAACGGCGAGGCGCGCAGCCGTCCGAACAGGGTTCGTTTCGTCGTGGTCTTGGTTTCGGTTGCCATTATTGTTGAATACGGGGGTCGAGGTAGCTGTAGGTGATGTCGACGCCGAGGTTCACGAGCGTGAACAACAGCGCGAACACCAACACTGTGCCTTGGACGAGCGGGTAGTCGGTCGCGCCGATGGCGGCCACGAGCAGGGTTCCGATACCGCCGATGCCGAAGACGGTTTCGGTCAGCACGGCCCCACCCAAAAGCGTCCCGAACTGGATACCGATAACCGTAATCACGGGAATCAGCGCGTTGCGAAAGCCGTGTTTCAAGAGGGTGATCTTCTCGCCTTGGCCCTTTGCGCGGGCGGTACGGATGTAATCCTGTCTCACGACTTCGAGCATCGACGACCGCATCATCCGCGAGATGAGCGCCATCGAGTAGATGCCGAGCACCATCGCCGGTAAAAAGAGGTGATGGACCGCCGAGATGAATGGGTCGTAGTAGTCAGGAATCGATGCGATTGCGCCGAGTCCCTGTTCGTACAGCACCGACTGGACGAACGCTCCGGTATTGAGGATGAGCGTATCGACCGTCACCATCCCGGTCAGGGGGAGTTGAGTCCCGAAGAGCGTCCAGTGTGTCGGGAGGAAAACCGCACTTCCGATGCGCCCGCTCGTCGGAAACCACCCGAGGAAGGTTGCGAACACCAAGATGAGCAGCGGTCCGCTCCAGAAGATGGGGACTGAAATACCGGTGAGCGCACCGACCCGAGTCACGTGGTCGGTCACCGAATCCTGTTTGACCGCAGACAGCACTCCGAGGGGAATCCCCAGCAGGATGCCGATGAACTGGCCGTACAGCGCGAGTTCGACCGTTACCGGGATGCGCGAGGCGAGTACGTCCCACACCGGAGTGCCTTTGGCTATCTGGTAGGAGTTGCCGAACTCGAACTGAACCGCATTGGCGAGAAAGCGGCCGTACTGCACCCAGATGGGGTCGTCAAGTCCGAGTTGGTGGCGGAGTTCGACTACCTGTTGGGTCGGGGCGCGCTGGCCGAGGATGACCCTCGCGGGGTCGCCCGGCGCGAGATGGAGGATGGAAAAAACCACCGTCGCCACCCCGAACAACACCGGAATCAGGAGAAGCAACCGCTTTGCGATGAAGCGCTTCGAAACCATTGATTAGCTGTTTTGAGGGGGATTACTGGTTGAGTTTGACCGATTCGAGATACGGTTTGTTGATGGAGGTGAGTTTGTACGTCGATTTATCGACTTTCTCGTTGATGCCCCGAAGGGTCTTCGCGTAGTCGACGAACACCCACGGCGCTTCCTCGTGGGCGACCTGTCCGGCTTTCTGATACAGCGATTTGCGCTTTGCCGTGTCGTAGGTCGCTTGGCCCCGTTCAACGAGGTCCATGAACTCCCGGTTGGCCCACGCCGCAGAGTCGTTGGTGTTGAATCCCTCGGTATCGAAGCTCACCCAGTCTTGGCCGTCGGGAATCTTCGATTTGTCGACGCCCGGGTGGAGCAACACGTAATCGAAGTTATCGGGGTCGGCGTTGTCCGAGTACCACCCCAAAAAGCAGGCATCGTGCTTTCCGGCGTAGGTGTATTCGAGATACGACGAAAACGTCGAGAACTGGTTGATGTTCGCGGTGATGCCGATGTCTTGAAGATCGGATTTGACCTGTTGGGCGGTCTGGACGGGTGAGGGGTTGTATCCCCGCGGATTCGAGAAGGTAGCCAACTCGAAGGTAAAGCCGGTTTCGCCCGCCTGTTTCAACAACTGTTTCGCCTTCTTCTTGTCCGTTGGATACGGATTGATGGAGTCGTCGTAGCCGAGAACGGTCGGGGGAAGCGGCTGGTCGGCCTGTGAGGCGAATCCTTGATAGATATCGTTGACGATGGCTTTGGTGTTGACGGCGTAGCTGATGGCCTGTCTGACCTTCTTCTTGCGGAACGGTTTGAATCGCGCCATGTTCATCGCCATGTAGCCGATGTTGAGACCATCCTTTTGGAGCAAAGTGGTGCTGTCTGCGCTCTGTATCTGTTTCGAGGCCTCCGCACTGATGCCGTCGATGACGTGTGAGTCGCCGCTGATGAGCGACTGGGCACGCGTCGAGTTCTTTCCGATAGCGGTGAAGATGACTTGGTCGAGATACGGTCCCTCACCCCAGTACTCGTCGTTTTTGCCGAGCAACACGCGCTGGGTGCCAGTATCGAGTTTCTTGAAGGGGAACGGGCCGGTGCCGACGGGCTGTTTGCCGAGTTGGTTCTGATTCTTGCCCAGTTTCTCGATTTGTTTCTTCGAGAGCACCGCCGAGGGAAACATCCCGAGGTTCCGCAAAAACGGCGCGTACTTCTGTTTGAGTTGAATTTCGAGGTCGTATTTGCCTTTCGTGTTGACCGATTTGACCCAGTTGCTGAACGTGACCGGCGCATAGCCGGACGGCGTCCCGGAGACCGATTTCTTGCCGAGGTAGTACGGATAGCTCTCGTCGACGAACCGCCGGTATGTGGCTTTGAAATCCGCCGCGGTGAACTCCTCGCCGTTGTGGAATTTGACGCCCTTTCGAAGCGTGAGCGTCGCCGTCTTCCCGTTTAGCTCGTATTTCTTCGCCAACCCGCCCTTGATTTTCCCGCCGGTACCGGGAACGAACATGACGAGATGGCTGAACACCTGGTCTGTGACCTTCGCCACCTCGCCGCTGGTGGACTGTTGGGGGTCGTAGTTCGAGGGGAAATCGCCACGCGCATAGATGAGTGTTCCGCCACTCCCACCGGAGCCACCACCGCTACCGTTTCCGTTTCCGTTTCCGCCGCCGCTGCCGTTGCCACCACTGCCGTTACCGCCGAGACAGCCCGCAACCGTCGCCGCCGCTGCCGCGCCGCCGGCAGCTTTGAGGAAAGAGCGCCTGTCAGTACCGCTATCGGATGACATGGAAGTCAATGACGGAACGAGTGTAATAAGGCTACCGGAAAAATTTGCGCCAGCAGAGGCGGTTTACTCGCGGCTTGACTGGCCGTAGAGGTGACACGCCGCCGGGTGTTCCTCGTCGGGAAGCGTCGGCTGAGAGCGCTCACAAACGCTCTCGAAGCGCTCACGGAGCATTGCAGCAGCCCCCTCCCAGTCGCCGTCGAGAACGCGCTCGAAGGAGGTTTCGATGAGTCGGTGTGACTCGGTATCGAGTTCGTCCTCGTGGTCGAAAAAGCGCTCCCAGAGCGTGCGTATCGAGACAGAAGCGCCACCGTCGGCCGCAACCGGGTCCGTTTGCTGTACGTCGGCTTCCGCTCTCACATCTGCGAGTGAAATCGACCGGGTTTCGATGCGTTCGCGGTAGTCCATCACCTCGCGGTAGGCCTCCTGCGGGATGTCGAGGCTCTCGGGAGGAATGACCGACGGGCAGCGAGTCCGAAACCGACACCCCGAGGGAGGATTGACGGGACTCGGAACGTCGCCTTCGAGGGCCACACGAGCCGATTCACTCGCCGGGTCGGGTTCTGGAATCGCGGACAACAACGCCCGCGTGTAGGGGTGTTTGGGGTCTGCGAATAGTTCGTCAGTTCTGGCGATTTCTGCGATTTCGCCCAGATACATCACGGCGATGCGGTCACAAATATGTCTTACTACCGATAGGTCGTGGGCGATAAAGAGGTAGGTGAGTCCGAACTCCTCTTGGAGATCTTCTAAGAGATTCAAGATTTGGGCCTGTACCGAGACATCGAGCGCCGAGACGGGTTCGTCACAGACGATGAACTCGGGGTCGACAGCGAGCGCAC
>DASSKS010000185.1:0-2047 GCA_035690245.1 Halococcus sp.
CTGCTGGTCGCCTACTTCCCACTCGAAGGCGGCGTTATCGGGCGCTTCTTCATGAACTGTCGGCGCGTCGTCAAGGGCCTCCACCGGGTCAATTGCCGTATCGAGTCGGTCGTATTCGACATCAATGAGGGCGAGAGCGTCGTGGGCGGCGTCGCGCTCGGTGGCGACTACCCCCGCAATCGGCTGGCCCTGATAGCGAACCGTCTCGCGCGCGAGTATCGGGTGTTCGACGCTAACCCCAAACTCGGGGTCATCCGCCGGTAACAGCCCCTCGATTCCCGAATTTGTGAGGTCGTCGTGGGTATAGACCGCGAGAACGTCCTCGTGAGCCTCGGCTTCGCTCGTGTCGATTTCTTCGATATTTGCGTGGGCGTACTGGCTGCGGTAGAGCGCGAGATGAACCGCGTGGGGATACTGGATGTCGTCCGTATATCGCGCGTCGCCCGTGAGCAGGTGGGGGTCCTCGCGTCGCTGGACTGCCGTTCCAACGAGGTCGCCGGGGGTTTCGTCGGCGTCGGTGGTTTCAATCGGCACGCTCATTCTCCCTGTTGTCGACCTGACGGTCGATTCGGCGACACGGGGACCGAATCACACAGTCCGGTCGTCTCTGGTTTTGCCATCGGTTCACAGTACACACTCGGAGAACGGGGTGAAAAGGTTCCCGGCGGATGTCACCTCCATGCGAATTTTCGCCAACGTATTTGTGAGTTGCTCGTCCATGATTCGCATGGACGCCGTAGACCACATCAACGTCGATGTCGATGACCTCGAATCGTGTTATGAATTCTACCGCGACGTACTCGAACTCGACTTGCTCCGACCGCCCGCAGATTTTCAGGGCGAGCACGCAATGTTCGAGGCAGGTAACACTGTCGTCACGCTCGCAGAAACGGGCCGTGCCGAGAAGTGGGACCAATTTGGATTGGACCATCCGCTCGACAAAGCCCATATCGCCTTCGAAACGGACAGAAAGAACTACGAGTCGTTCGTTGACGAACTCGACGGGCAGTTCCCGAAACAGGGACCGTATGACTGGGGCGACTTCGAGGGATTCTATTTCCTCGACCCGGACGGCAATCTCTTGGAGGTCATCACGTATGACCCGCTTCCCGAAGGGATGGAGCGAGACCTTTTAGACCACGATTCGATTTACGAGTGATGTCCTTTCGGTTCTGTGATTCGGTGGAGCAAAGACACAATTTCAGAGAATAGGAGGAATAGCTCGTCACTGAATCCAGTGGTGGTAGCCGATTTACGAGGAATACAAATTACGGACGAGGCACCTGCATCAGAAACCGCAAACGCCGATACAACGGAGAAACCGCCACCGCTCCGCTACCGTACCGTGCCACACGCCTCCCCAGCCGATTCGCTCACTTCGTTCGCTCATCCATTGTCAGAGCTTCGCTCTGACAAGCCTGCACTCGCTGCGCTCGCGCAGACCCCGCGCGAGTCGCGCTTCGCGCTCCCGCGCGCCACCGCCTCCAAAAACGGATGAATTTTTGACCAACAGTATATACACATTCGGGCGTGATGAGTTACCACACCACTCCGAATCGAACCATGACTGACCACGAACCCCTCCCCGTCACTGGTGTCAGCGAAATCGCGCTCCTGTGCGGCGACGAAAACGAGTTGCGCCAGTGTACGGACTTTTACTGTAAGACGCTTGGATTTCCGTTAGTGACCGCGTGGAAACGCCGGGAGGAATCGAACTACGGCGAGACGATAGCGGATTTAGACGACGTGGATTTGGACGAAATCAAAGGCACACACGAAATTTGGGTAAAAGCTGGGAGAACGTTACTCGGACTCTGGCTGCCCCATGACCTCCCCGAGAACGCAGAACGCCCGCCAACGGAGTGGAATGACGTGTGGGACGAAGGCGGCGAACACGTCCACTACGCCCTCGAAGTGTGCGACGGAGAGTTCGAGAGCCTCCGCGAGGAACTGGCTGGTAGAGGACTCGATTTCAAAACTGTCGAACACGACGAGTACGGCGGCGCGAAATCGGTCTTCTGCAAAGACCCGGCGGGACACGTCCTCG
>DASSKS010000186.1:0-2214 GCA_035690245.1 Halococcus sp.
CGATGGGATTCGAACCCACGACCGTTTGGTTAGAAGCCAAACGCTCTATCCAGACTGAGCTACGTGCCCTCTCCCTGTGGTTCTGTTCCATCGGTCAAAAACGGTTGGATTCGTTCGGAGCGTTTAACCACGATTCGGGCCAACGGGAGATAATGAGGGTCATCGGTATCGTCGGTCTCCCCGGAAGTGGCAAGAGCGAGGCCGCAACCGTCGCGCGCGAACTCGAAATCCCGGTGGTGGCGATGGGCGATGTCATCAGACAGGCGTGCCGCGACAGGAGTCTCGACCCCGCAGCACACCACGGACGGGTGGCACGCGAACTCCGCGAAGAAGGTGGTCCAGCGGCTATCGCAGAGCGCTCGCTCCCCGTTATCGAACGCGCGCTCGACGAATCATCCACGGTGCTCGTCGAGGGCATTCGCTCGGGTGTCGAAGTCGAACGCTTCGAGGCGTCGTTTGAGGACTCGTTTACGCTCGTCGCTATCGAGGCTCCCTTCGAGATGCGGGCCGAGCGCATCACTGCTCGGGGCCGCGACACTCCCGTTGCAGAGGGCGGTGAGGGCTTGCGAGAGCGTGACGAACGCGAACTCGGCTTCGGGATGGGCAACGCTATCGAACGCGCCGACATCACCATCGAGAACATTGATTCGCTCGCTGCGTTTCACGACCGAATCCAGACGCTACTCGCATCGGAGGAAGGATGATTTATCGCGTCGATATCGAAATTACCGCACCTGTGTACGACACCGAGGTAACGGATAGGGTCGTTGCCGCCATCAAAAACCTCTTTCCAGCAGTCGACATCGAGCGTGCTCCCGGCGAGGTGCGCGCCGAGAGTCACAGTTTAGACCACTTCTCTGACCTGCTCCACCGACAGGAAATCCTCGACAGCGCCCGCGGCGAGTTCTTCGGAAACCAGCACGGTGAGGTTTTCAGTTTCGAGTTGAAAAAACAGGCTGCGTTCGAGGGAGTGGTCAACTTCGCCGTCGGCGACCCAAGCGAACTCGGCGACATCCACGTCCGGGTGCGTGTTCACGAACCAAGCGTTGAGGAGTACATAGACCACATCGCGCCGCCGACCGAGGATGGGACGCCAATCACGGACGATTCGTAGCGCTCTCGTCAAAGCCGCTCACGAAAATCGCCAGCCACTCGCTGAAATCACGCTGGTAGCTGACCTCGATTTCCTCGATCCACTTCACCCACTGAAATCCTCGGCGTCCGGGAGCCACGAGCCGAAGGGGAAAGCCATGGCCGTGTGAGAGGCGCTCGCCGTCAGTATGGGTCGCCAAGAGCGCATCGCGGGCCTCCTCGATAGGAAGACTCCAGCGATAGCCCGTCACCGACCGGAAGGAAACCCACTGCGCTTCGTCGGTCGGTCCTGCCACATCGAGCAGGCTACCCACCCGGATGCCCTGCCAGTCGTGAACCGAGTACCACCCGCTCGTACAGTCGAGCGGGACGCGCTCTTGACTTCCGGGTTCGAGGTCCGAAGCGGTGAGGACGAGTTCCTGCTCGACAGTTCCACTGATTTGGAGTTCCCACTCGTCGGGGTCGATTGGTTCTGGACTATCGGCCACCCAACTCGTCACTGGAAAGTCGTTGCCCGTCGTGCCCTCCTCTTTCGAGCCAGTGAAGCGATGGTTCGTTCCCGGCAGTCCGAAAAATCGGTTCGCTTCGCGCTGGAGTCGCCACGAAAGCGCGCCGAATCCAACGAGTGCGAGATACCCTATAACTGTGCGCCGGCCTTCGAAATCGCTCGCACTCGGGGTTCGAAACCGTCCGCGCAGGTGGACGAGCACGAGCAAAATCACGAACACACCGAGAGCCATGTGAACGAACAGTAGCGGCCACGGGCCGATATCGGGTGTTCCACCGAACACCCAGTAGATTCCGCTTGCGAGCGCTGCGAGCGCGACCACGACCAACAGAATAGAGATTGGCGTGTATCGGTCCCACGACACACGATTCGTTATTCGGTGGCGTACCCGTTTGAGCTTCCAAAAGAGGAGGAGAACGAGCGCCAACCCACCCATTCCGTGCAGAACGAACACCCATGCCTCGCTTGGCTGGCCCGAAAGCAGACTGATGGCCCCCGTGACGACCGCGAAACACACCGCTGCGAGAATCGACCAATCGACCAGTCGCGGCGGGAGTTCGAGACGCGAGACCATCACTCCTCATAGGCACTCGATGGGGTTAAGCCGCGTGGGA
>DASSKS010000187.1:0-4788 GCA_035690245.1 Halococcus sp.
TTATGAGTTGGCCACCGCACTCGGGACAGACCTGTTCTGTCTCGTCTGCGGTCTCTTTGGTTCGTTCGTTCTCGTTCGATTCGTGTCTGCGGGTGTGGGTTGTCGTTCCTTCCAAGATCGGTGGGTGAGCGTGTGCTCGAAGTTGGTTTACTACCGGTACAACGGGTCGTTACACTCTCCAGTAGGAGCCAAAACTACTTAAAGCTTCGGTTTATACCCAGAGAAAATCTTCCCATAGACGTCCTCTCTCTGCATATTTCACGGGCTTCAGCGAGCAGTGTCCGTCTCAGATACCGTCGGTGACTCCCGGACAGGGTATCGAACCGGATGGTTTCTTACCCGGTGGGACGAACCGCGGTCATGAACACCGACCCAGCCCACGATGCCGTCATCGTCGGTGGGGGCGTCGCCGGACTCACCGCGGGTATCTTCACGGCCCGTGCGGACCTCGATACGCTCGTCGTCACTCATGGGGAATCGATACTCCGCCGGAACGCCCACCTCGAAAATTTTCCGGGATTCCCGGCGGGCGTGAATTCACGAGTGTTCCTCGATATGACAGAAGCGCAGGCAGAACGCGCCGGCTGTGCGTTCTGTGAGGGTGACGTGACCGAGGTCGTCCGCGCGGGCGAGGGATTCGACCTATCGTTCACAGAGGGCGAAACGAGCGCACACTACGTTATCGCGGCGTCGTGGTCCGATTGTGAGTACCTCTCCGGGTTCGATCTTGATTTCATCGAACAGGGAAGCAAGCGATTCGTCAGTGTCGATTCGGGAAACCGAACGGGAGTGCCCGGCCTGTACGCCGCTGGCCGACTCGCCGCGCAGTACCATCAGACGGTGGTTTCTGCGGGTGACGGCGCGCAAGCCGCCCTGACGCTCATCGAGGATTCGGATGTCCCGTTCTATCACGACTGGGTCGCTCCTGAGGGCTATTTCACTGGCCGCGACCGTGAGGTGCCGCCGGGTTGTGAGGAAATCGACGAGAAGGAACGCAAACGGCGCGAACGCGAGTCGATTGAGACAATGAGTGAGTACTTCGCCGAGCCACATCCCGATGAGCCAACGATGCACCCGAGTGTGGTCGAACGGCGAGAGGAAAACGAGGACTGACGGCCAAGACCGCACCCGACCGCAGCCATCTGTAACTCTCACGATACCAATCACCGTTCTGGAGATTCACTGACAACAATCGCAGACGATACAGACCGCAGGCCACCCCCTCCCCAGCCGATTCAACTCCCACTTTTTTACTCGTCGGGTGGCCTCCCTGCGGTCGGCCACCTCTCCTCGCAAAAACCTGGACTAAAAACCCCCGCTCACTCGCGTTGCTCGTTCGCGGTACAACCGCTTATCCGCTACCGCACCGCGCCACACGCCTCCCCAGCCGATTCGTTCGCTCACTCCGTTCGCTCACTCATCCCTCGCACGGTAGCCGCGCTCGGTGCTCGTTCCACTCGCACACGAGCGCGAGCGCGCGCCACAGCTACCAACCGTGAACTGCTTTCTGACCGAGGGTCTATTCTCATCAGTCCATCCGAATAGTCACAGTACCAAGTCGAGCAGCGACTGCAACGGCACCCCTGGCGGTTGTCGATACGGCTTCACAAAAGCCGTTCTTCGAGGCGTTCGAGCACTCGGAGTCCTCGCGTATGACCAATCGGCGCGAGCGAGAGCGCATAGAGGGCGAGCGTCTGCGGGTCAGCCATCCCTTCGGAAATAATCCGTCGGAGCGGCACGCGAGCAGCCCTCCCCTCGCCGTTTCGCAGCAACCGCTTGCCGTATTTGTATCTCGCTTTTCGTTCGAGCGTGTTTCGATGGGGTGCAACGTCGGGAAGTCGTTCACAGAGATCAGCAATCACCGCCAGTTCTGCCTCGTACATCGTTTCGGCGTCAGAACTCATCGAATCCCCCCGCCGAGTGTAGTACGCGAGCGGTTCGGGTATGTAGGCGGGCGTATAGCGGGCGAACAGTCGCGCCCAGAGATGGCGGTCCTCGACAGCCGCTAGTGACTCCTCGAAACGCTCCTCCGTGAAACACTCCCGGCGCGCGATGACCGTCGGCATCGGAACTCCGCCCTCGAAGAGGAAATCGATGTGATGGGTTTCTGGATTGCGAACGGGTAGCGCGGACTGATAGCGCGTGTTCCCGTTTTCTCTGAGATAGACATCCGAATAGACGATATCTGCACCCGCCGCGATGGCCGCGAGCTGGGTTTCGAGTTTTTCGGGCCGCCAGCGGTCATCGGCATCGAGAAAGGCAACTATCTCGCCGGTGGCCGCATCGAGGCCCAGATTGCGCGCTGCTGCAAGCCCTCGCGGCTCCTGATAGATGTACTCGAACCCCTCGATACGAGCGAGGTCACGGAGCCACGACACGCCCGAACTATCGACGAGAATTATTTCGATATTTTTGTGGGTCTGGGCTGCAATGCTTTCGAGCGCCTCGCCGACGTATTCGCTGTCACGATAGGTAGGTACAATTACAGATACCAGCGGACCGTTTCCCCTGTGAAGCGATTCGGGCAGCGAGACACCGGCCATGTGGATGGTGGTCGAGTCGGTCGCATGAACGTTTTGACTCTTCGTTAGGAGAAATCCACAGCAGGAAGGTTGTTCTGGACGACCGAGCGAAAGCGTGCTGAAAGTACCGAAAGCACCGCGAAATACACCGCTCCTCCCACCGGAACGAGCACGAACGCCGTCACGACACCGACACCGAGCCACAGCCGTCCCGCATAGATGAACGCGCCCATCACCGCGGCGGCGGTCCATTGTTTGCCGATTTCCGCGATTGGAACCGTGACCGACACGAGCACCGAAAGCGCCCGGTAGGCGAGAACGAGTCCGAGGAGCGCAGAAATCGCCGTAGCGACCGCAGCCCCGAACCAGCCGAACTCAGAAACGAGGACGACGTTGAGCGCGAGATTCGTCACGATGAACGCGACGCTGACACGGAAGGCGGCGTCCGGGCGGTCGATAGCGTTCAAGACGGTGATTAGCTGTGATTCATAGACGTACACCAACCGGGCGGCGACGAGGACGACCAACACGACATAGCCCATTGTGGCCTCCTGTCCGTAGATTGCAAGGACTGACTTGCCGAGAACGAGCGCGCCGACGAGTCCTGGTATGACGAATAACCCCGAGTACGCGAGCGCGTCGTTCGTGAGCGACGTGACGCTCCGAAAATCGTCGCGGCTGCTGAGCGAACTCAACTGGGGAAACAGCGATTGGGAAACGGCGAGTCCGAACACCGCGAGAACCGACGCGAGGTTCCACGCGACCTCGTAGACGCCGATGAGACCGGAAGCGACGAAAAAGCCGAGAATAATGGTGTCCATCGAGGAAAACGCCTGTGACTCGATGCCGGTGAGCCACGAATAGCCGGCGAAATCGGTCAATCGTGTTATGTGTTCGCGTTCGGGTAGCGATGGCCGTACTGTGATGAACGTTATGCCCACGAATCCGACGAGCACTGCGGCCACGGCGTAGCCCCAGAGCAATCCGAGTAAACCGAAGCCGAGCGCGGCGGCAGCGATTTGGAGGGCGCTTCTGAGCGTGCGGTCCACCGGTTGGAGCATCGACGCGATGTGAACGCGGTGTTCGCCTTCGAGCGTCCCCGTGACCGTTCCATAAAAAAAGGTCACAGCCAGTATCCCGATGAGTGGCAGACTCGCCGCAAAGCCGAGATAGCTGTTGATGAAGTCACGAAATAGGACTATTATGACGGTGAGCACGACGAAGACGATCACTTGTAGGAGGGCGCTCGCCGACAAATACTCGCCAGCAGTGCCTGACTCGCTGAGGCGTTTGATGAGCGCCATCCGAACCCCGTTGTTGCCGATGATTTTCAGCCAGACGAGCACCGCCATGAACAGGGCGTACGTCCCATACACCGTCTCTCCCAGATATCGAAAGATGTAGACCGTCGCCGCGAACCCGGCAATAGAAACCGCAAGTTGAGAGACGAAGGTGATGGCCGAGGTCTGACCGAGCCGCATCGTCTATCTTCTACTGTCAGAGGAATTGAACCCATCGGTCTGTGCGCGTTTTATCACCGCATTGCGTTCACGAATCGGTGAGCTGTTCCCTGAATCCGCTCTAGTCCGCCGAAAAACCGGTTCTTCGATGCAACTGGAAGGGGTAAACAGAGCGTCGCCAGCAAAGCAACGTTTCGCGGTTGGGGGTCGATTTTCAGTGCTTTCATGCTAGCACTGCGTGCGGTGTGTGTCTCGCCCGCCGCAAGCTTCTCGCGGCCGTGAAGATACCACTCCCGTGCTCTGAGTGGGTCTGCGTGCGCACGGAGTTCTGGATAGCGCCGTTCGAGGTCAGAAATCGCCGCGAGTTTCTGTTTTCGGTACGTGTTGCGGTCGGTCCGCGAAAGCGTCCCCGGTCGTCTGCGGTAGTAGAGTACTGGCCTATCGACACGACAAACGCGAAAATCGTGGGCCAGCCGGACCCAGAGGTGAAAATCCTCGGCCATCCGCAGCGAGGGATTGAACCAGTGGCGCTCGAAACACTCCTTGCGAACCATCACCGCAGACGGGCGCAATCCCTGTGCGACGAACTGGTGGACGTGCTGGCGGGCCTGATTTTCGATTGGCGGGGAACGCCGTCGAACCGCCTCCGAAGTGACATCGCTGACACCGAAATCGGGTCCGACCTCGTACCAGTCCCCGTAAACGACATCACAGCCGCCATCGAGTGCCCGAACACGGCGTTCAATACTTTCAGGTGTAAATAGGTCGTCCTCGTCGAGAAAGGCGACGTACTCGCCTGAAGCGAG
>DASSKS010000188.1:0-4436 GCA_035690245.1 Halococcus sp.
TTCGTCGCCCGTCTCGACTGGGGCGGTCATCCGGCCCTTCCCGACGAGATAGAGTTCCGAGGACTCATCGCGTGAAGCGTCCGGGCGAATCGTCCGCACGTATTCGAATTCCTGCTCGATGTCGGCTTCGAGGGCATCCAAATCCCGGCCATCGAAGACTTTCACGGCGAAGTCGCCACCCGGCGCGAGTATCTCACGGGCCACGTCGAGTGCCTGCCGAGCGAGATGCACCGAACGAGCGTGGTCTAAGTCGTACTCGCCGGTCATGTTCGGAGCCATATCCGAGAGTACGAGGTTCACCTCGCCGACATCCGCTTTCAGATTTTCTCGTACTTCCTCCTCGGTGAGGTCGCCACGAATCGTTTCGACGCCCTCGATTTCCTCGATGCGCTGGCGATCGACGCCGACGACTTGCCCTCTGTCCGCGCGCTCTGTGGCGACTTGCAACCAGCCACCGGGTGCAGCCCCCAAATCGAGAATCGTGTCACTCTCTCCGATGAGGTCTGCGGTGTCGTCGAGTTGTTGAAGCTTGTAGGCAGACCGCGAGCGATAGCCCTGCTGTTTGGCTTTATTGTAATATTCGTCTCGATTCGATGGCACTAATAGTGGAAAAGAGAGGGCTGGGTAAATGGATACCGATTAGAACGAATGAGACGAGGAAATCAGTGATTCCAGCCACCCAGACGAGAGACTACGGCCAGTTTCCGCGAATGTCGTGGGCATCGATGACGCGCGTGAGGGCAACGATTTGTGCGGCCTCGCGCCACGTACAATCGCGGTCTTCGAATTCCGCGCGGATGTCCTCCCACGCGGTGTCCATCCGTTCGTCGAGTTCGTCGTGGACCCGTTCTTCCGTCCACGACTGGCGGTTGACGTTTTGAATCCACTCGAAGTGGCTCACGGTTACTCCGCCGGCGTTTGCGAAGATGTCTGGAATCACTGGTATCTCGCGCTCTTCGAGGATTTCGTCGGCGTCGGTCGTGGTCGGCCCGTTCGCCCCTTCGACAATCAACTCGGCTTGTACGTCGTCTGCGTTGTCCGCCGTGAGTGAGTTGCTGACCGCGGCGGGAACGAGCACATCCACGTCGAGCGTGAGTAGTTCACCCGATTCGAGCGCGTTGGCGTCATCGTACTCGCTCACGAGGGCATCCTCGGCGTGTGAACGAAGGGCGTCCATGTCGAGACCATCCAAGTCTGCTACCCCGCCGCCGATGTCGCTGACGGCCACGATTGTGGCTCCCGATTCGTCGAGCAATCGCGCGGCGTGGCGTCCGACGCTGCCGAATCCTTGGACGGCAACCGTACTGTCTTCGAGCGAATAGTTATAATACGAATACGCTTTCTCGACCGCGTTCGCGGTGCTCCGTCCGGGGGCTTCGGCGCGGCCCTCACTGCCGCCGATTTCCAGCGGTTTGCCCGTCACAGCGGCGGGCACGGTTTTGTCTTCTTCAGTACTATAGGCGTCCATACACCACGCCATCGTTTCGGCATCGGTGCCCATGTCCGGCGCGAGGATGTCGCGCTCTGGACCGATATCTCGGTGGAGTTCTTCGATGAAATGGCGCGTGAGTCGTTCTTTTTCGTCCGTACTGAGGTCGTCGGGGTCCACGACGACACCACCTTTTCCGCCGCCAAGCGGGAGGTCCATCACCGCACACTTCCACGTCATCCACATCGAGAGACCGATACACTCGTCGGCGCTCACGTCTGGATGGTAGCGAATACCTCCTTTGTACGCGCCGCGGCTGTTGTCGTGTTGGACGCGGTATCCAGTATAGACCTCGGTACTCCCGTCGTCGCACTGGAGCGGAAACGAAACTTCGAGAACACGGTGTGGATGGCGCAACTGCTCGATTTCTTCCTCATTGAGGTCGAGATGAGAAACGGTCCGGTCGAGTTGTCCCTGCGCCGTCTCGATTGCTGACTCTCCTTCGGTGTCATCACTATCTTCTGGCATGAGCGTTCTCTTTGTCAGTACCACCACCGTTGATTTATAGTCAATGCCTGCGTCTGTCTCAAAAGAGGGTTCCGTACCGAGAACCGAGTCAGTCGTGAACCAAGCAGAGTCACACAACCTGCGTTCGGCTAGCAGGGAGAGAGCGAACGCGCATCCTTTATAACCCGGCTGTCCGTACCGCGTTCATGTTCAACGCCATCGTGAGCGCTGGGACGCTCAGGACGGCCCTCGATTCGGTGAGCGTCCTCGTCGAAGAGTGTAAGCTCCACCTCAACGAGGACGAAATCGCCATTCGTGCCGTGGACCCTGCCAATGTGGGAATGGTCGATTTGACGCTTGCTGCAACAGCCTTCGAATCCTACGAGGCAGACGGCGGCGTCATCGGCGTGAATCTCTCGCGTTTGCAGGACATCGCGGGCATGGCCGGTTCCGACGACCTCGTCCATCTCGAACTCAATGAGGAAACCAGAAAGCTCCATATCAGTACTGATGGACTCGAATACACGCTCGCGCTCATCGACCCCGACTCCATCAGACAGGAACCAGACATCCCTGACCTCGATTTGCCTGCAAAAATCGTCCTCGAAGGCCGGGACATCAATCGTGCCGTGACGGCCTCCGATATGGTCTCTGACCACATCGCACTCGGCGTGAACGAGAACGCAGAACAGTTCTATGTGGACGCCGAAGGCGACACCGACGACGTGCACTTCGAACTCGATAGGGACGACCTCATCGACTTGACTGTGGGGGCTGCACACTCGCTTTTCAGTCTCGATTATCTCAAGGACATGAACAAAGCCATCCCTGGCGACGCCGAAGTCACCGTCGATTTGGGCGAGGAGTTCCCCGTCAAACTGCATTTCGACATCGCCGAAGCCGAAGGCAGTGTCACCTATATGCTCGCGCCGCGGATTCAGAGCGACTAGCCGACCCCCCACTTTTTTACTCGTCGGGTGTACTCACTTCGTTCGCACACCTCTCTCTGCTCGCGGGCCGAAGGCCCGCTCGCACGGTACGAGGGACCTTCGGTCCCTCGCTACTCGCAAAAACCTGGACTAAAAAGGCCGCTCGCTCACCCTTCGGTCGCTCACGCGCTTCGCCCTTCATCCGCCAGGAACCGCAACCGCCCCGCACCGCAGCCGCCACGCACCGCCACCACAGCCTCAGCCGTCGGGGTACTTCGGTTCGCGCTCCGCGGCGCGGGAAAGGGCCGTTTCGATCACATCGCGGACATTGCCGTGAAACTCCTCGCCGTGGCCGGCGTACATATGCTCGACACCCCCTGGAAGTCTGTCGAGAATCCGCTCGATACTCTCGATGAGTTGCTCTCTCGATTGGCCCGCCATGTCTGTGCGACCAAAACTCCCGTAGTCGAACGCGCCGTCGTCGTGAACCACCACATCGCCCGAAAAAATCGTCTTCTGGGAGACGAAGGCAACGTGGTCGTCTGCATGACCCGGCGTGTAAATCACCTCAAAACTCTCGTCGCTGATTTCGACCGTGTCGCCGTCAGCGAGTTCACCCGTCCGTCGTGGGTGGTCGCCATAGGCGAGGAGTTCGGCATCGAAACGGTTGAGTACGGCATCGAGTTCGGCGACGTGGTCCGTGTGTTGGTGGGTCAAAACGACGGCATCGAGGTCCTCGGTGTGCTCGGCGACGACATCCTCGACTCCACTCATCGCGCCGGCATCGACGAGCACTGTGTGCCCGCCACGCGCGAGATACACGTTCGCCGTGAACGTCTCTGCACCCTCCGTAACGGAAATCACGTTCATATTCCGGCCCTCGCCCGCCGGATGCTTGAGTGTGCCGGCAATCCTTTGATATACTTACAAATGTTTTTTCTGCGGGGATTCCATACTAGGGCGTATGGGCTTTGGGAGCTACGACGAAACAGACCAAGAGAGTCAGACCTACGACACCGACTTCGAAGACGACGACACGGACCTCAAAACAGAGGAGAACGCCCACACCGGCGAAGTAAACTTCGAATTCGGCGCGTCGAACGACGAACTGCTTGACCGACTCAAGGACATCAAAGACGAGTAAATGAAAGCCGGGGTTCGCGCCCTCGGCGTGGCCGAATCGTACCACGGAACCGACGGCGCACAGAGCACCCTCGCTGGCGCAACGGTCAGAGCGAACCGTATCGTGGATGGCTTCGTCTTCGGTTCGTGTACCGTTGGCGGCACCGACGCCACCAACGCCGTCATCGAACTCTATGCGGACCTCGACCGCGAGGACAGCAGGTATCTCTTTCTCGCTGGCATCGCGCCCGCGTGGTACAACGTCCTTGACCTCTCCCGAATCCACGACGCCACAGACCGCCCGGTGCTCTCTGTTTCCTTCGAGGAGAGCGATGGGCTGGAATCGTCACTCCGTGCGGAGTTTTCGGGACCAGAACTCGACGCCCGACTCGATAGCTACCGTGCCCAACCGCCGCGCCGCCGACTGTCGGTCAACGACGAAACGGTGT
>DASSKS010000189.1:0-8002 GCA_035690245.1 Halococcus sp.
ATGCTGCATACGCTCTCGACGTGCTCCAGAATCGCGGCTACATTTACTCCGTTGATGACCGCATACGGATCACGCCGACCGACGACTGAGTGTCAGTGGCGAGAAAGTAGCACGCGAACTGACGTATCCTCACATCGTCCGGTTGGGAGCTGGTACTCACCTGACGAAACAGAGGGCACGTCTCCGCTACGCGGTAGCGGTGGGTGGTGGGTTTACTTGCTCGTGTCTCTGACCGGGGCTTATGGACGTTCCCGAGCCACCGGTACCGGTGGTAGTGCGGATGACCGACGGCGACACTCTCTACGGGACGCTGGTCGAAGAGCAGTCGGATGGATGGCTGCTTGACGAGGAGAGTGGTCGTCTGATCCACGTGTATTCGCAGGAGGTCGATCAGATTGAGCCTTGTAACGATGACGAGTCGGGAGAGCACGATAACGAGTGATGACTACCGACTGACGCCGGAGAGCACTCACCAGTACCGGAGTTGTTCATCTCCCGGCCCTTCACGATTTCCGCTGAAATCCATTCGCTCTCGGGTGGTTGCAGCGACGGAAGATCATTGTCGCTCTGCTCACGGGACAGTTTGCCGGGAACACTGGTTCGGGGACCGAGGCACGTATCCGTTTGGCAAGAGAATATCCTAGTGTCGTCCTCGTATGGTCGGCATTGGTCTCCGTTCGGGAGGGTGCCAGTCTCTCTTTCCCTTCCGGCTTCTGCTCTGTGAGAGAGAAACCAGCACCCCCGCGTTCGGAGTGAAAATCCCCGTCGGTCGATGACTGTTCGTCCGACTAAACGCGCTTGAACGCGCCGCGCAGGTCAACCTGCCACAGTTTCGCAAGCGCGGGAACGCCGATACCGATACCTATTGCGAGGCCAACCAAGAAAACGAGTTGATTCATGTAGTCCGTTTCGGCGGCACCTTATAAACAATCGACCCATGCACTCTGAAAGTGAAAATTCCGTCGTCGTCCGGTGGTTGGGTTGCTATTCCGGTTTCCAACCAGAAAGTTCACTTCGTATGGGAGAGAAAATATTGTATGCCACTAGAAGAGGAAAATAACAGCCGTCTGTTGCGCTGTATCCAGTGTGGGACGTTCTATCCGGCGCGTTCACCTAAAATGGGGAAATTAGTCCCGAGCGGCGGTTCTGCCGGTGGGAGGTGTAAGAACTGTGGCAGCGACGAGTTCGAGCGGGTCACGCTTGCCGAGTGACAGCCACCGGTTTCGCGCTCAGTAGCACTCGGCATCGGTGAGCCACCACATCCACCCTCCCTGATTGCCCGGTCGAGACCCCCCCGATAGGCACGCCCTCGTTCTCGCGGGCGGCTTTCAGCCGGTTGCGGACGGTCTGTCGATTCACACCGAGTTCGCCGATTCCAGTAGTTGCTGGAAGTTCTGGTACTTCTGGAAGAACTGGAAAGCCGACACCGCCGTTTATATCATTGGGCGCGAAAGCCGTTCGGCATGATTCAAGATGCTCGCGTGCTCCAAGACGAGTTCATCCCGAAAGAAGTCGGGCATCGTGATCAAGAGATGAACGCGCTCACCCGTGCGCTCGATCCCGTAACGCGCGGCCAGTCTGCCGAAACCGCGTTCCTGTTCGGGCCCTCGGGAGCCGGGAAGACCTGTCTCGCGCGGTTCGCGCTCGATAGACTCCGCGAGGCGGTCATCGACCTGAATCATCAGTACGTTAACTGTTGGCGTGACTACACTCGCTTTCGCGTGCTCTACCGAATACTGGAAGCGACGGGTTCCACGTATGAGGTCCACCGCCAGTCCACGCCAACGGACACGCTCCTTGACCACCTCGATGCATACGACGGTCCCCCGTTTGTGGTGATCCTCGACGAAGTGGACCAGTTGCAGGACGAGGGCGTACTCTACGACCTTTACCGGACGCAGAGCATTTCGATGGTGCTCATCGCCAATCGGGAGGAAGAACTCTTCGCGCGTCTCGATGACCGGCTCGTCTCGCGGCTGCATGGGGCGACGCGCATCCGCTTCGAGAAGTACGACCTCGACGAATTGGTCTCGATTCTGGAAGACCGCGTGCGATGGGGACTCGCCGAAGGAGCGCTCACCCGCGAGCAGTTGGCGTGTATCGCCGACGCCGCCGCGGGCGACGCACGCATAGCGATCAGTATCCTTCGGAGTGCTGCGCGACAAGCTGAAAAGACCAACGTTGAGGCAATCGATTTCGAGATGATTCACGAGGCGATTCCCGAGGGCCGGAGCGAGGTCAAACAGAAGAACGTCGACCAACTCACCCCTCACCAGCGCGCGCTCTACGAAATCGTCCGCGAGCACGATGTGCTCTCTCCGGGTGACCTCTACGAACAGTACCGCGAGCGCGTTGAGGAGCCGCGAAGCGACCGCACAGTACGAAATTATCTGACGAAGCTCGCCCACTACAACCTCGTCGCTAAGGAAGGCGATGGACGCGGGCGGACCTATCGCCTCTCCTCGTGACTTCTGGCAGTTCTGGAACACTGGCACTGCCGATAGTACACTTTTCTTCGATTGTCTGAAAGTCCAGACGTACTCAACGCACTCAGTACCCGCATTTGTCGCATTAGAGGATTCACTACTGGAAATCCGAGGCGATGGACGAGCGGGAACGAAACTAAGGACACCGTATCCAGGCAATTATCTGGTGGGTCGGTTCCACCACAATGATTATTACTGCCAGTGCTGACCATCTCACTATCAGTGATTATATGAGATCACATGGATTTCGCATTGAAGGTGGCATCGGCAGCATCGTCGGTGGACTCGCCCTCCTGCTTGGCCATCTCTTTAATCTCGGCGGCGATCCCACGGCTGGCACCGCCCTCGGAACGGGGTTCGTGCTCGTGGGACATATCGTTCTCGTGTTCGCCTTCGTCGGGTTGTATGCGCGGCAGACCGCGGTCGGGACGAGCCTTACTGGCCGTGTTGGGATGGTTCTCAGTATCATCGGAACGATACTCGTCGCGGCAATCGTGTTCGTCGAACTGGCTGGCACCACGGGCGTTGATACCACGCCCGTTTTCGAGGCGGCAGGTACTGCCCCAATCTACACAATCGGCCCGCTCGTGTTCGTGCTCGGATTGCTCCTCGTCGGCAGCAGTATCGCTCGTGGGGTGGCGCTCCCGAGGTGGAGCGGTGTCCTGTTGATTGTTGGGACGGTGGTGTTTGCGGCAGCGAGCGGCGTTTCCGATTTCACCAGTCTGTTGACAGTCATAGGTGCGGCACTCACGGCCGGCGGCTTCGTCTGGAGCGGCGTTGCCCTCTTCACGAATGACAGCCCTCGCAGCGCGACCGTCCGGGGCGAGTCCGCAAACTGATGAGCATCTCAGGTGGCACGTTCGCGGCGGTGAACGCGGGCGTCAGATTTCTCTTAGAGATGCGCGCGTGCTGATCATACTCGGCTACTGAGGGTATCGGACCGGACAAGGACGAGTTCTACGCTTCGGATTGGCGCTCGGCATCCCGCTGGTAGTCGCTACCATCTGGGGGCTGGTTGGTGCTCCAGCGGCACCGTACCGACTGGATCAACTGCGGCCTCTTACGCCCGCTGAGAACATATTCATGTCGTGACATTGCTACGCACACAAAGCCCTCTCAGCAGTCGTAACGCAGTCCACTATTGAAGCAAATAGGGACGCAGTCCTGGCGAACTTACTACCCTTGTATGGGTTTCTGGCAGTTCTGGAAGGCTGGCACTCGCGTTCATTACGCTTTCGTTCGATTGTAATCTTGTATGGATGCTCTCGAATCACTAACCGTTCGCGTTCGGCGTGTCCGCGCACTCCTCGCCAGCAACAGTACTGGCGACGGTGATGGGTCGAACGAACAAGTGGATGACGTCTCGCGGGCCTACCGCCTGCTTAGGTTAGTCAAACTGCTGTTGGTCATCATCCTGACCGCACTCACGATTGGGCGGATGCTCGGCTGGTTGTAGCCACTATCGTCTTGTGGAACTTCTGGAAAGCTGGCACCCGAGGTTATATCGACTGGCTTGAGTTCACTTTCCCATGACGATGAATCCGATGCAGGAGGTGCCTGAGCTTCCGACACTCGACAGCGGAATCCACCTCTTGGAGACCGACAGTCGCACCTCGGGAGCATTACAGTCGCTCGTATTGGATACCCTGCTGACGCGCGAAACATCGACGGCGGGCTCAAAGCCTGGTACGACGCTGACGGGCCAGTCAAGGACCTGCGTCAGGGTGGTGAACAACTCGACCCAGAGAAACTACAGCAAGCTGGTTCCGAGAACTGACGAAGCACGTTCCTCCGCATCGGTGCGTAGCCTGTAACGGATAGCATATACCCGTAAAGCACTCCATCAATGAGACTGTAGCAGAGTCAATGACGTTGGGTTCGCAACAGGACGAACCACCGGACAGCCAGCAGGTGATCGATCCGTTAGCCGATCCTGCCTGCCGCAGTATCATCCAAGAGGTCGATGATCCACTGACGGCCAAGGAAGTTTCTGAGGAATGTGATCTTCCACTCTCGACTACTTATCGGAAACTTGATCGCCTCACGGATGCGTCGCTACTGGAAACGCAGGTCGAGATTCATCGTGATGGACGCCATCTCACCCAGTATCGGCTGGCATTCACCGAGATCATGATCCACTTAGATGATGCACAACGCCTCACAGTGACAATCACCCGCCCACTAACGTCGGATCAGCAACTCGCTGCTATGTGGACCGAGATGCGGAGAGAAGCGTGATGATGCTTGTTGGGGTGGTACGACTCCTCTTGCGAGTGCTTATTTTGGTTTTTGGTGGAATGATCACGTATGTCGCCTACAAAGCGTATCGACGAACCGGTGCAGGGCCTCTCCGTGCCCTCGCTGGCGGATTCGCGCTCGTGACCCTCGGATCGTTGCTTGCCGGCGTCGCTAATCACCTTACAGAACTTGCTTTCCCACTGGTGAGCACGATCAATGTGGCGTTCACTGCGGCTGGATTCGCGATCATTCTCTACTCGCTCTATATCCAGTGAGAGAGGGGGAGGGGGAGTCTGCCGGCTGATCGTGCAGGAGAGGCAGAGCCAGGGAACATGGAGAAGAGAGCAGGCCATTCCGGGCTTCTCATGGTCAACTGTCCCTCGTCACGTTTCTCACCCGCTGAGAATCAGAGCGGGGTTTATCCCGGTACTGAGCGTCTCTACGTCCGCAATGCAAGTGAAAACTACTTCCATGCTGAAGAAAGGCTACCGTCGAACCATCCAGCGCAATGGGCTGGCGCTCATGGGAATCCTGTTCGCGCTCTACGCGACCAGTGGACTCATCGGCGTCGGTATCACCCAATGGGTTGCGAGCCAGCAGTTCGTACCGGGCGACATCCAGACCACCCCGATACTGCTTGTCCCACCCATCGTCGCAGGCATCCTCGGACTCGTCGTGGGTGTGGCCACCCTCGTCGTCTCAATCGCCGCGATTCGCGTGTTCGTCAGCGACGAGACCGAGCGACTCCCGCGAGAGTACTTTACCCGGAATATGCTTTGGGTGGCTGTGAACTTCATCGTCGGCGCGATTGTCTTCGCGATCATCGTTACGCTCGGATTCGTCGCGCTCATCGTGCCGGGCATCTTCCTGCTCGTAACACTGGCGTTCTGGAGCGTCTACGTCGCCGTTGAGGAGGAGAATTTCATCGCCGCGTTCCGCAGCAGTTGGGGTCTAACCCGTGGTCACCGCCTCAACCTCCTGCTGTTGGGCGTTGCGGTGCTGGTCATCACGATACTCGTTGAAGCCGTGTTCGATCTTGGCCACCTCGGTGGTGGCTCACTCGAACTAGTCGTCATCCTCCTCAGCCAAGTCGGTGGCGCGATCACGACGGTCTTCTCGACCGCTGTGCTCGCCGCTGCCTACACCGAACTCACTCGTGCTGAAGAAGAGAGCCTGCCTCCCTTGAGCGAGGACGAGCGAACCGCCCCCTCCGATGAAATCGCCGGAGGTGCCTGATGAGTCCAGAAATAGAATCCCAATCCCAGTTTTCGCGGGAGACCACTGGGCTCCCGGAGGTGACGACCACGGAGGTCATCGAACTCAGAGACGGCGATACATTCGACCTCCGCGCGCACGCGATTCGCAAACGCCTCGGTGAGGAGACTGTGAAGATGCTTGCGTACAACGGCTCGATTCCCGGCCCCACCCTGAGGGTTCCTCAGGGCGCAGAGATAACCGTCGAGTTCACGAACGAATTGGACCTCGACACGACCGTTCATTGGCACGGGCTGCGCCTCGACAACCGCTTTGATGGCGTCGCCGAAGGCCATCATCGCGGGATGCAGCCACCGATTCCGCCGGGTGGAAGCTTCACGTATCGACTCCGAGTCCCCGATGTGGGGGCGTACTGGTATCACCCGCACATCCGTGAAGACTACGGACAAGAACACGGCCTCTACGGGAACATCATCGTGGAACCGGCTACCGAGGACTACTGGTCGCCGGTGAACCGCGAACTCACCCTCACGGTCGACGACATCCTCATCGAAGAGGACAAGGTCGCACCCTTCAGCCGGGAGAAAGCGGCGAAGAAGAGCCGCTTCGGCAACGTAATGTTGCTGAACGGTGAGACTGAATACGCGCTGGGCGCGGACGAGGGCGAAGTGATTCGGTTCTACCTCACCAACACCGCTAATGCGCGGAACTTCACCGTTCGCATCCCTGATGCACGCATCAAATACGTCGGTGACGACAACGGTCGCGTTGAGCACGAGAAGTTCGTTGACCATCTGGTGATGTCGCCCTCGGAGCGCATCATCGTGGATGTACTCTTCGAGCACGCTGGAGAGTACGTCATCGAACACCAGTCATCGACGCACACGTACACGCTCGGGACTATCGACGTGCGCGAGCAGTCGCCCGCAGTGTCGTTCGCGGAGGAATTCTCCATCCTCCGCAGCGACGTGGAACTCGAAGCCGAACGAAGACGCCTTCACGACGAAGACGAATTCGACCGTAAGCCCGACAAGACACTCGCACTCGTCGGTGAAATGCCGGGGATGAAACACGGGAATCACGCTGGAGCGACCGACCACGGTAACGCGATGGCGTCGCACGGTCACGGTCATGGCCATGGTCATCACGGGGGAGCCGACTGGAAGATCGTTGATCGGGAAACGGGCGCGGTGAACATGGACATCGACTGGACGTTCGATATCGGTGACCGGGTGAAAATCCGCATCGTGAACGACCCCGACGCGGATCACGTCATGGCACACCCGTTCCACTTTCACGGAGAGTGCTTCCTCGTCCTCGCCTCTGACGGCGTGCCGAACGAGAATCTGGTCTGGAAGGACACTGTGCTCGTCAACGAGAACGAGATCGTCGACGTTCTTCTCGACATAAGCAATCCCGGCCTGTGGATGGCACACTGCCACATCGCCGAGCATTCCGAGAACGGCATGATGTTCAATTTCCAGGTGAACGAGCGTGGAGACGACGAACGGAGGAGCCACGATGAGTAAAACCACACCTACCCGCCACTTCGACACTGCCATAGTCGGCGGCGGGCAGGCCGGCTTGACGATGGGATATCACCTGGCACAACAGGACCGTTCCTTCGTGATTCTGGATGCTGGAAGCCGAGTGGGAGACGTCTGGCGCAACCGCTGGGATTCACTGCGAGTGTTTTCCACGGCCCGGAACAGCACCCTTCCAGAGATGCCCTTCTCCGCACCCGACGGCTCGTTTCCAACAAAAGACGAGATGGGAGACTATCTTGAAGAGTACGCCGACCGGTTCGACCTGCCGGTGTGCCTCGACACGCGAGTCGAGTCGATCACACAGAGTGACGACCGCTACGCACTCACCGCTGGGTCGCAGCGTTTCACCGCAAATAACGTCGTGATCGCAGCCGGCCCGTTTCATCACCCGAACGTCCCCCGGTTCGCTGAAGAACTCGACCCAGCGATCACCCAGCTCCACTCCAGCGAATACAGGAACCCCAGCCAGCTCCCCGATGGCGATGTCCTCGTCGTCGGAGCCGGTAATTCAGGGGC
>DASSKS010000190.1:0-2866 GCA_035690245.1 Halococcus sp.
ACATATGGATGGGCGGCAGAGCCAGCGTGCAGCGCTGGCTCGCCGCATTTGCCTTCTACTACAACTATCAGCGGCCAAATCAAGCACTCGATAACCGCACCCCGGTTGAGGTGGTGAAGAATTCCTGACTAGACAGTACCGGCTACTGGTATCCTCGGTTGCGGCTATCATCGCTATCTCGAAGCGCTCACCGCATGACTGACATTCGCGGGCTTCCCCCGCGCCAACAGCGTCAGCGGGGAAATGTTTGACTTCCTGACCCCACTGGTCAGTTTTAGGTCGGTTAACGTTCGCTTCGTCGCCGTCGTTCGCTTTGGCTTTTATCGTTGTCATAGTCGGGTTTTCGGGGGCATCCCCCTTTACTTCTTAGTAATGCCCTTTACCACTTAAATGTTTCGTTCAACTCTGGTAATTTCACTTTGCTCTAACGAAACGGTAATTCCGGGCTATTCCAGCGCTTGTATGGGTCGTGATAGCGTCCTACAAAACTATTCGATTCATAATAGTCCATCCTCGAAGCCGTTGAGAAACCGATTTTGCGGGGTTCGCAGGAATACAGCATCGGCGTTGATTGCCGTTCTCACCACCGATTTCGACCGTATCAGTTGAAATCTCGTTGGTCACTCACGCTACTCGGTGGGCGTCTGGATAGTAGAGTTCGATAAGGATGATATGAATATTCAATAGACCCATACCTGCGAAAATCCCGACAGCGACCCACCGAAGAATCCCGCCGAAGATAGGAAGGAAAACCACCAACCAGATAGCGAATCCCCAGATAGCGATAGCTCCGAAAATTTGCGCTGTTGCTCGCAAAACAGTCGGGGCAGTTGAAACCATTACTGGGCCAATCTTCCCACCGTGCTTGCCGAACACGCTCCAACGAGCCGCGCGCTCGTCATGGTCGTGCTCGTCGTCGTGGCCGTGGTTGTCGTAATCAGTCATGAGATACGATGTCGGCATGCTTCGATTGTGTGGAGCGTTGTGTAGGTCCCTTCAGTCGCGTGGTCGTCGCAAACGAGCGCCGTAAAGGGTCCGGTCGGTGCGTTCGTATGGACGGCGTAGGCCGCCTCGCTGTCGCACTCGCTGCGGCCACAGGTCGCGTCCGTGGCGGTCGCACAAAGCTCACTGATGATACCGTCTCGAAGCGCCGCGCCGTGTTCGGTGTTCGGGTCGCGTTCGAAGCGCGTTTCGTGTGTGTACCGGGCCAGAATGCCCTCAGTCGTCTTCCCACAGCGGTAGTTTTCACCCTCCGCTCCGAACCACTCGTCGCGTGTCGTGTACGGAGCAACGCGCGTAACGCCCATCTTGTGCGTTTCTACGCTCCCATCCTCCCGTACCGATAGGAGCCAGCCAGCCGTTCTGTGGACCGTCTCAACGCCCTCACTCGCCTCGTTGTTGGGTCCGGTTCCATCGTCACCGTCTGTTGTGTCGGATTTCGCTGTCATAGTCGGGTTCGGACTTTCGCCCTTACCTGTGCTTGGAGACATTACCACTTAAGAGTATCGTTCTAATTTTCGAGAATCCCGTCCCGGAAAATTTAAGTATTTATGACTCCGAGCATAGGTAAGGGCGGAAGCCCGATTCCGACTATGACAGATGAACCCCACGCGAACGACGACGAAACGAACGACGAACAGGTCCACCGTATTCTCGTTGACCGTGGCCTCGACGGGAACAGTAAAGCCAAACTCACCGTTGCTGGCTACTCAAGATTTTCCTGAGTTCGTAGGAACCCCGAAAAACACGAACCCCGTCTGCCACGTTCAGATGATCAACCTCTTCCGCCTGTTTTAGAATCTATGCACGCTCTCAATGTCAAACCCGTCGTATGGGCTAAACCTGCCCAAACTTGTTTAGATGA
Source organism: Halococcus sp. (assembly GCA_035690245.1). Taxonomy (GTDB): domain Archaea; phylum Halobacteriota; class Halobacteria; order Halobacteriales; family Halococcaceae; genus Halococcus. The sequence goes on from DASSKS010000190.1 coordinate 1,865, forward strand.
CCAACAACCTCTAAGTAGCTAACCCGGTACAGATAGTTTACAACCTTAAGATGGTTGGCGAGGTTTAGAGGATTCATAATCTTCGAATAATTAATATGGTGTAGATGATTCACATGGCTAAAAACCTAAAGACTATATGCCCGGTGTGAGTGTTATAGGTTGGAACAGGAGATTGACCACTCATGTCAGAATCGTATACCGTTGACTCAGCTACATCCACTCCATCCGAGGGCGAACCGCGTGCTGTCGCGTTCGCTATGAACAAGGGTGGCGTCGGAAAGACCGTCCTCTCAATCAACGTTGCCGACCGCCTCGCCGCTCGCGGCCATCGTGTGCTGTTGATTGATGCTGACCCAGCCGGGAATGCCACCGAAGGTATTGGCCTCCAGAGCGCGTACACTGACGGCGCACACTTCGGGCAGTTTCTCTCCGAGGACGAAGAATACGACGACGTTGGCTTCGATGACATCATTGTCGAAACCGACCGGTTCGATGTGATGCCTGCACACGAAGACCTCGGACGGGCACAGAGCGTCCTCGACAGTGATCGCATGGCGGTCACGTACCTCGATGAAAAGATCGTTACTCCGCTGCTTGGCGATGTCTATGATTACATCCTCATCGACACGGAAGCGTCGGGTGATTCGTTGTTCATGGATGGAGCGATTTGGGCCGCTCGTCATGTGATGGTGCCGCTAATTCCGAGCGAGGAGAGCGTTCGCGGCTTTGAGTCCCTGATGAACAATCAACTTGCTTCCGTGCGTGCTCAAAGAGATGTGCAGGTTCTTGCGCTCGTGCCGAATATGTGCCGGTCAGATAACGAACTCAAACGCCTCGTCAGCAACCTCTCGCAGAATTTCCCGGAGTACACCCCCTCGTTCGCTCGTGAGGAAATGCTGGATACTTCGCCCGGAGCGGGTATCCGTGAGCGAATCGCCATCAAGCGTGCATGGCGTGAGGGCGTTCCTCTGTCTGTCTACGACGCGGAAAACGACATGATCG